>WGAK01000031.1 GCA_015494815.1 Anaerolineales bacterium
TCGCCGAACAGGTCGGTTTCGGTTTCCTCGCGGAAGGTGGTGGGCAGCACCCCGGCTCGGGTCGCGCCGATGCCCCAGGCATACGACAGGGCCACGGCCTGGGCCTGCCCGCTGGCGTCCTGATGCACGGCCAGCAGCGCGGGCGTGCCCCCGCCCTGCACGAAGACCTCGCGCACCCGATGCCCCGGCGCCTTGGGCGCGACCATGCTCACATCCACGAACGCGGGCGGCTCGATGGTTCCGTAGTGGATGTTGAAGCCGTGGGCGAACATCAGCGTGTGGCCGGGCCGCAAGTGCGGGGCAATGTGCGCGGCATATACCTGCGGCTGGCGGGTGTCGGGCAACAGCACCATGACCACATCGGCCTCTTGCACGGCCTCGGCCACGGGCAGCACTCGGAACCCATCGGCCTGGGCGCGCGACCACGAGCGGCCCTGCGGGCGCAGGCCGACCCGCACATCTACCCCGCGGTCGCGTAAATTCTGCGCGTGCGCGTGGCCCTGCGAACCATACCCCAGCACCGCCACGCGGCGGCTGCGAATGATGTCGGGATTGGCGTCGTGCTCGTAAAACATGGGCTTGCTCCTGAAGGGGGATGAAGCGAAGATACGGCTATGCCGCGGACGCGGCGGGCAGGTGACGCTTGCCCTCGGCCAGGCCGCGGGTCATGGCCAGCACGCCGGTGCGCACCACTTCCAGCACCTGCTCGCCCAGGGTGGCCAGCAGGCCGTCAATCTTCTCCGGCGTGCCCGTGGCCTCGATGGTCAGGGTCTCGGGCGTGGCGTCCACGATGTGGGCGCGGAACACCGAGGCCAGGTTGATGATTTCCGCGCGCGCGCCCGGCATGGCGCGCACCTTGATGAGCGCCAGTTCCCGGCGCACCGCGGGCCGCTCGGTCACATCCTGCACATCAATCACATTGACCAGTTTGTACAGATTGGCCTCGATGAGGGGCGCCTTGGCCGGCTCGGTGTGCACCACCAAAGTCATGCGCGAAATGCGCGGGTCCTGGGTCGTGCCCACATTGAGCGAATGGATGTTGTAGTTGCGGCGACGGAACAGGGATGCGACCCGGTTCAACACGCCGGGCTTGTTTTCCACCCACACCACGAAAGTATGCGGTATGCTCATCATCGGCCTCCTGCCAAAGGGGGTTACGGCGCGGCGCCGGGCCAGTCCGCGCGCTCCAGATGGGGCTCTTCGGTGGGACGGCGAATCATGGCGTGCAGCGGGTCGCTGGTGGTGACCATAGGGAAGACATTGTCCTCGGCCGCGACCCGGAATTCCAGCAACACCGGCCCCGAGTGCGCGCGGGCGAAGGCCAGCGCGTCGTCCACCTCCCGCCGCGCGGTCACCCGCCGCGCGGGGATGCCATAGGCCGCGGCCAACTGCACGAAGTCGGGGTTGTGCAACTGCACCGCGGCATAGCGCCGGTCGTAGAACAGTTCCTGCCACTGGCGCACCATGCCCAGGTAGTTGTTGTTCACCAGCACGATTTTCACATTCAGCCCTTCTTGCATCACGGTAGCCAGTTCGGCCTGGGTCATCTGAAAGCCGCCGTCGCCCTCGATGACCCACACTTCTTTGTCGGGATAGGCCACGGCCGCGCCCACCCCCGCGGGCAGGCCAAAGCCCATGGTGCCTAAGCCCCCCGAGGTCACGAAGCGATACGGCTGGGGGAAGCGATAATATTGCGCCGCCCACATCTGGTGCTGGCCCACGCCGGTGGTGATGATCACATCGCGCCCCGCGGTGGTTTCCCACAGGCGCTGGATGACCTCCGCGCCCCGCAGCGCGCCGCGGCCGTTGCGCCGGGTTCGCTCCACCACATCGCGCGCGGCCGTGTCTTGTCGCCAGGCCGCGATTTGGGCGCGCCAGGCTGCGCGCTGCGCGGCAGGCACCTGGGGCAGCCACTGCTGCAGCACGGCCTTCAGGTCGCCCAGCAGGGGCACGTCCACGGGCACGTTCTTGTTGATTTCCGCGGGGTCCACTTCCACATGAATCTTGCGGGCCTGCGGCGCGTAGGCCTCCAGTTTGCCCGTCACCCGGTCGTCGAAGCGCATGCCCAGGGCAATGAGCAGGTCCGCGTGCTGAATGGCCATGTTGACGAAATACTCGCCGTGCATGCCCATCATGCCCAGGGCCAGGGGATGGGTCAAGGGCAGCGCGCCCAGGCCCAACAGGGTCATGGCCACGGGGATGTCGGCCTTTTCGGCCAGGGCCTGCAGTTCGGGCATGGCCCCCGACATGAGCACGCCCTGCCCGGCCAGGATGACGGGGCGCCGGGCCTGGGTCAGCAGCCGGGTGGCCTCGGCCAGCGCGACCGGGTCCGCGCGTTCGGGCGGCCGATAGCCCGGCAGGCGCACCTCCGCGGGCCAGCGGAACTCGCCTTCGTCGTTCTGCGCGTTCTTGCACAGGTCAATGAGCACCGGCCCCGGGCGCCCTGTGCGCGCGATGTGAAACGCGGCCCGCACCACCTGCGGGATGGACTCGGCACGGGTGACCAGGAAGTTGTGCTTGGTGATGGGCAGGGTCACGCCGGTGACATCGGTTTCCTGGAAGGCGTCGGAGCCCAGGTAGTCGGCCGAAACCTGGCCGGTGATGAACACCACGGGCGAGGAATCCATCATGGCCGTGGCAATGCCCGTGACCAGGTTGGTCGCGCCGGGGCCCGAGGTGGCCATGGCCACGCCCACTTTGCGCTGCTCGCGCTGCACGCGGGCATAGGCATCGGCCGCGTGGGCTGCGCCCTGCTCGTGGCGGGTGAGCACGTGCCGCACCTGGGGATAGTCCAACAACGCGTCGTACACGGGCATGATGGACCCGCCGGGATAGCCGAAGACCACCTCGACACCTTCGCGAATCAGGCTTTCCCACAACATCTGTGCGCCGGTCATACGGATTGGGGAAGGCATACGCCACCTCCTGGGTGTGAATGGCAAGCGCAACCCTGCGGCCGAGCGCCCGCTCAGGGGCCATCGGCCAACACCGCGCCCTGGTCCGCGCTGGTGACGAAGTGCGCGTAACGGCGCAGCCAGCGGCTGGTGGTGCGCGGCTCAAAGGGCGGCAACGCGTCCAGGCGCTGCCGAATCTCGTCCGCGGTCAAATGCACCTCGATGCGTTGCGCGTCCAGGTCAATGGTGATGGTGTCGCCGGGCTGCAACGCGGCCAGGGGCCCTCGGGCCGCGGCCTCGGGGCTGATGTGGCCCACCGACAGCCCGCGGGTGCCGCCCGAAAAGCGGCCGTCGGTGATGAGTGCGACCCGTTCGCCCAGGCCCATGCCCGCGATGGCCGAAGTGGGCGCCAACATCTCCTGCATGCCCGGGCCGCCGCGCGGGCCCTCGTAGCGAATCACCACCACATCGCCGGGCTGCACCTCGCGGGCCAGAATGCCCTGCATCGCGGCTTCCTGGCTTTCGTAGATGCGCGCCGGGCCCGTGTGCCGCCGGATGTACGGCGCGACCGCGCCGGTCTTGACCACCGCGCCGCGCGGCGCCAGGTTGCCGAACAGCACCGCCAGCCCCCCGCGCGGCGAGTGCGGTGCGTCCAGCGGGCGGATGACCCGCGCGTCACGCACCGCAGCCTGGGCCAGGGTGTCGGCCAGGGTGACGCCCGCCACGGTGGGGCGCTCCACATGCAGCAGCCCGGCCTGGGCCAGTTGGGCCAATACCGCGGGCACGCCCCCGGCCCGGTGCAAGTCCTCCATGTGCCAGGGCCCCGCGGGGCTCAGTTTGACCAGATGCGGCACCCGCGCGGCCACCGCGTTGATGCGCTGCAAGTCGTAGGGAATACCGGCCTCGTGCGCGAAAGCCAGGGTGTGCAGCACGGTGTTGGTGCTGCCGCCCAAGGCCATGTCCAGGGCGAACGCGTCGTCAATGGCCTCGCGGGTCACGATGCGCCGGGGCGTGAGGTTCTGCCGCACCAAATCCAAAATGCGGAACCCGGCCGTGCGGGCCAGCGCCTCGCGCTCGGGCGTACAGGCCAACGCGGTGCCGTTGTAAGGCAGGGCCAGGCCCAGCACCTCCAGCAGGGTGTTCATCGAGTTGGCCGTGAACAAGCCCGAACACGAACCGCACGCGGGGCACGCGTAGGTCTCCAGAGCCTCCAACTGCTCGGCGTCAATGGCCCCGGCCTGATACGCGCCCACGCCCTCGAACACCGAGATGAGGTCCACCACCCGACCGTCGGGCAAGCGGCCTGCCCGCATGGGGCCGCCCGAGACCACGATGGCCGGGATGTCCAGCCGCAGCGCGGCCATGACCATGCCGGGCACGATTTTGTCGCAGTTGGGGATGAGCACCATGCCGTCGAACGCGTGGGCCTGCATCATGGTTTCCACACTGTCGGCGA
>WGAK01000032.1 GCA_015494815.1 Anaerolineales bacterium
CACCGCGGTCTGGCCGGTGGGCACCGTGGCGGGCGCGACATCGCACAGCCAGTCGGCCCAGGCTTTGGGCGTGGGGACCGCGGGGTCGGGCGTCAGCACGCCGCGCGTGCCGTCGGCAAAGCGCACGCGCGCGGCCGCCGGCCCCGGCAGGGGCGCGGGGCCCAGGGGCGCCAGACGCATCCAGCCCGCGGCCGGGCCGGGCTGGGCCATGAAGCCCACCTCGTCCAACGGCGCGACCACCAGGCCGCGTGGCGTCGCAGCACCGTCGGGGAGGACCAGCAGGTTGCCCAGGCCGTCGGTGCGCGCGGTGTATCCTGCGGGCAGTCGGGCCTGCAGCCACTCGCGCACGGGGCCTTCGTAGCCCGGCGGCGCGTCCAGGCGGGTTAACTCGGCCAAGAGCGCCAAAGCGTCGTTGGGGTTCATGGGGCTTGCTCCAGCAAAGCAGGGGTAAGGGTAGCCAGCGCGGCCCACACCAGTTGGAAGGTGGCCTGCCAGTCGCGCACCCGCAAGGTAGCGATGGGGGTGTGCAGCCCCCGGGCCGGGACCGAAACCGACAGGCTGGGGATGCCGGCCCCTTGCACGTGCATGGCCCCGGCGTCGGTGGCGCCACCGCCGGCCTGGCGGAACTGGTAGGGCAGGCCCAGGCCGCGCGCGGTGGCCTCGAAATGGCGCACCAGGCGGCGGTCCGAGATGGTCATGCGGTCGGCCAGGTACAGGGCGGGGCCGTGGCCCAGGCGGGTGTTGTAGGCCGGATTTTGGCGGCCCTGGGGGCCGGGCAGGTCGCGCGCGGGGGTGCAGTCCAGCGCGAGGGCGACATCGGGTTGCACCGCGTGGGCCACCACGCGCGCGCCGCGCAGGCCGATTTCCTCTTGCACAGTGAACGCGGCCCACAAATCCACCTGGGGCGGTGCGTGGCGCACCAGTTCGATGAGGGTGGCGACGCCCACCCGGTCGTCCAAAGCCTTGGCGAACACGGTGTCGTCCACCCGCCGGAAGCGGGTGGCAAAGGCGGCGCGTTGGCCGGGCTCGACGCCCTGGCCGTGGGGGCCCAGGTCAATGCGCAAATCGTCCCAGGTGGGAAGCCGCGCCGGGCCGTGCAGCAGGTGCACCGGCGTGCTGCCTACCACGCCCACGCGGCGTTGGGGGCCAACCCACACGGCCTGCCCCAGCGCGACTTCCGGGCGCAGGCCGCCCACCGGCCGGAAGCGGAACAGGCCATCGCCGGCCCGGTGGGTGAGCATGAAGCCCACTTCGTCCATGTGCGCGGCGACCAGCACGCGCACGGCCCGCGGCGCTTGCGCCGGCCGATGGACCAGCAGGTTGCCCAGGGCGTCGGTGTGCATCTGGGCCGCGTGGTCGCGCAGCGCGCCGCGCACCAGGGCCCGCACGGGGCCTTCGGCGCCCGAGACGGCCACGGTTTCGGTTAGCGCGCGCAGACGGGCCAGCGCGGCCCGGCTCAAACGGGGGGGCGTGATGTCCATGAGAGCCCTCTCGTCGGCGTCAGAGTCGAACGCGATGAGGGTATTATACCCCTGCTGCCTGGGCCGCGCGCGGCCGCGGTGGGCAAGGGCCGTGCTATAATGGAAACGACGCGTCCGACGCGCCCGGGAGGAGATGAGGTGCGTACCCTGCTGCCATGCCGACCGGGCGGTAGACCACGAAGCACCTTTGCCTGCGAGCCATCCCTGGCCGCCAGGTCGTTCCCCCGCACGGTTCGGAATGCTTCTTGGGGCCTGACGGTGCCCGCGCCCGTCAAGCGCCCATTGACGCGAACATTTTGACAACATGAGGTAAGGTATGAGCGACCAAGTTTTACGCATCATTCCCTTAGGAGGTTTGGGCGAAATCGGCAAGAACATGATGGCCTACGAGTACGGTGAGGACATCCTCATCGTGGACACGGGCCTCATGTTCCCCACCAGCGACATGTTGGGGGTGGACTACATCATCCCCGACTTCCAGTATCTGTACGACAAAGCCCATCGGGTGCGCGGCATCGTCTACACCCACGGCCACGAAGACCACACAGGCGCGGTGCGTCATGTGCTGGCGCGTATCCCGGTGCCCATGTATGCCACTCCCTTGACCAAGGGCCTGCTGCAGGTCAAAATCCGCGGCGACCGCACGCTGAAGAACCTGCCCATCCACGAGGTGCGGCCCGGCGATTCGGTGCGCATTGGGCCCTTCCAGGTGGAGTTCATCCATGTGACCCACTCCATCCCCGACTCGGTGGCGCTGGCCATCACCACCCCCGCGGGGTTGGTGCTGCACACGGGCGATTACAAATTCGACCACACGCCCATTGACGGCCGGCCGACGGACTTCGCGGCCTTGGCCGCGCTGGCCCGGCGGCCCGGCGGTGTGCTGGCGCTGCTGGCCGATTCCACCAACGCGGACAAACCCGGCTGGACGCCCTCGGAGCAGGTCATCACCCCCGCGCTGGAAGCGGCCATGCGCGAAGCCCAGGGGCGGGTGCTGGTGGCGACCTTCGCGTCGCTGATTTCGCGCATGCAGCAGGTGGCCGATGTGGCCACCCGCCTGGGGCGCAAGTTGGCCTTCGTGGGCACCAGCATGGTGGAGAACGCCAAGATGGCCCGCAAACTGGGCTATTTGCAGGTGCCCGACGATGTGTTGGTGCCCCTGGAGCGGGCTTTGAAGTTGCCGCCGCAAGAGGTGGTGCTCATGGTGACGGGCTCCCAGGGCGAGCCTTCGTCCATCTTGGGGCGTTTGGCGGGCGTGGGAGGCAGCCGCGGTCGGCGGCCCTTCCAGGTGCAGCCGGGCGATACCATCATCATCTCCGCGCACCCCATCCCCGGCAACACCGAGAATGTGTATCGCACCATCAACAGCCTGATTCGCAAGGGCGCACATGTGCTGTATGACCCCATCGCGCGCGTGCATGTGTCGGGGCACGCCAGCCAGGAAGAGATGAAGTTGATGCTCAACCTGGTGCGGCCCAAGCACTTCATCCCCATTCATGGCGAACTGCGGCATCTGGCCCAGCACAGCCGCATGGCCCAACAGTTGGGCATCCCCCGCGAGCGCATCGCGGTGGTGGAAAACGGCCAGGTCATCGAATTCCGCCGCGGCCAGATGCGCCTGGCCGAGCGGGTGCCGGGCGGTTGGGTGTTCGTTGAGGGCGCGGTGGTGGGCGAATCCAGCATCCGCGAAATCAAAGAGCGGCAGGCGTTGGCTCGGGGTGGGCTGTTGCTGGTCACGGTGCCGGTGGACCTGGGGACGGGCAAACTGGCCGGGGATGTGGATGTGGTGACGCGCGGCTTCGTGTATCCCGAAGGGGCGGAAGAATTCGCGGCCGTGCTGCGCAAGCGCATCAAAAAGGCGCTCAAGGCGGCCAGCGGGGACCTGGAAAAGGCCCTGGAGCAGGCGGTCAAGAACTTCGTCTACAGCGAACTGCGTCGCCGGCCGCAGATTTTCGTCACCGTCAAGGATGTGGCCCGCAGTGGCCCCGCGGCCAGCAGCAACGGGGGCACCAGCCAGAAGAAGCGGGGAGGCGGCGGGCGATGAACTTCCTCATCACCGGCGTGGCGGGCTTTTTGGGCGCGGCCCTGGCGCAACGCCTGGTGCGCGAGGGCCATCAGGTGCGCGGGGTGGACGATTTGTCCACCGGCGACCCCAATCGGGTGCCGCCCGAGGTGTTGTTCACCCGGGGCGATGTGAACGACCGCCCCAAATTGTGGACGCTGCTGCAAGATGTGGATTGCGTGTATCACCTGGCCGCACGAGTCTCGGTGCCCGAGTCGGTGCTCTACCCTCGGGAGTACAACCATGTCAATGTGGGCGGTACGGTCACCCTGATGGAGGCCATCCGGGATGTGGGCGTGCGGCGGGTCATCTTCGTGTCGTCGGGCGCGGTGTATGGGCATCAGGCTCAGCAGCCCTTGCGCGAGGACATGCTGCCCAACCCCGGCTCGCCCTACGCGGTGTCGAAACTGGCCGCCGAGCATTATGTGCACACCATCGGCCGGCGCTGGGGGGTGGAGACCGTGGCCTTGCGGGTGTTCAACGCCTATGGCCCGCACCAGCCATTGCCCCCGGCCTACCCGCCGGTCATCGCCAACTTCCTCTATCAGGCGGTGCGCGGGGGCACGCTGGTGGTGCACGGCGACGGTTCGCAAACGCGCGATTTCGTGTATGTGGACGATGTGGTGCAGGCCCTGGTCGCGGCGGCCACGGCCCCCGCGGCGGCCTATCAGACCATCAATGTGGGCAGCGGGGTCGAGACCTCGGTGCTCACCCTGGCCCGGCGCATCGTGGAACTCACCGGCAACCGGGCCCAAATCATCTTCAACCCCCGCGGGCATGGCGGTGTGCCGCGTATGCGGGCCGATTTGCAGCGCGCCCAACGCCTGTTGCGGTATACTCCCCAATATGGGCTGGAAGACGGCTTACGGGCCACCCTGACACGCGATCCTCGCTTCCAATTGTCACCAACGCCTTTGTCATAGCATGCACGGAGGCCTCTATGCATTGGAGTGTTTGCCCGCACGACATGGTCAAGCAATTGCAAACCTGGCTTGACCTGGCCATCTATTTGCAAAAGCACCTCGACGAGCACCTGGTGGTGAACCCCATCACCGACTTCGCTTTGTTCTACGAGCACGACCTCCCCAAGGCCGAGTTGGCCTTCGTCAACCCCCTGGACGCGTGGCACCTGGTACACGAGCGGGGCTTCGTACCGGTGGCCCGCACCGAGTTGTACGACGAGGTGGTCTTCATCGCCCACCCCGAGGAGCCCGCGGACCGCCTGGATGCGTTGCACGACCAATCCCTGGCCGCAGTGGATCGGCAATTCGCGACCTGTCTGGGGCTGTATGTGCTGCGGGAACAAGGCTTGACCCCGCGCGAGATGGTCTTTCAGCCTTCCTGGGTGCAGGTCATTC
>WGAK01000033.1 GCA_015494815.1 Anaerolineales bacterium
CCCCCCGGTCTTCAAAACCGGTGACGGGCCGCAGCGCGGTCCGTGGTGGGTTCGACTCCCATCCACTCCCGCAGTCCTTCGGAGAGCCGACCATGTCGCTACCCCCAGCACCAGCGCCCCCCACCCCATCGCCCGCGGCCGAGGCTTCGGCCTGGAGCGCGGAGCAACGCCTGCTCGCGCTGGTGGCGCGCGTCATGCGCATCGAGGGCGTGGTCTGGGGCGGGCCCCACGACGCGGTGCGGGCGCGCTTCGTCGGCCGGGTGCTGGGCGACACGGCCGCGGCCTACGACCGCCTGTGGGCCGCGCTGGCCCCCTGGGATTTGACGCCTCTGTTCCGCGCGGACCCGCACGGGCGGCATGTGGTGCTGCTGGTGCAGGGCCGCCCGCGCCCTCAGCCTTCGCGCGCCTGGGTCAACGCGCTGCTGTTCGTCCTCACCGTGCTGAGCGTGTTGTGGACCGGTTGGGTCAGCCACGCCACGGGAGACCCCCTCACCACGGCCAAGCAAGCCCTGGCCTTTACCGCCGCGCTGCTGCTCATTCTAGTGAGCCACGAGTTCGGCCATTACTTCATGGCCCGCCACCACGGCATGGCCGTGTCGTTGCCCTACTTTCTGCCCCTGCCCGCGCCTTTGAGCCCCTTTGGCACTCTGGGCGCATTCATCCGCCTGAAAGAGCCGCCCCGCAACCGGCGGGTGCTGCTGGATGTCGGCCTGGCCGGACCCATCGCCGGGCTGGTGGTGGCGCTACCGTTGCTGTGGCTGGGGCTGCGCTGGTCGCGCCTGGGCCCCCTGCCCGCGCCCGCACCGGGGCAGGCCCTGATGCTCGAGGGCAATTCGCTGCTGTATCTGGCGGCCAAATACCTGGTCTTCGGGCGCTGGCTGCCCGCGCCCGTGGGCGGCTGGAACGGCCTGGACGCGCTGCGTTTCGTGCTGACGGGCCGGCCGGTGCCCTGGGGCGGCGTGGATGTGATTTTGCACCCCGTGGCCCTGGCCGCGTGGGTGGGGCTGCTGGTCACCGCGCTCAACCTGCTGCCCGTGGGCCAACTGGACGGCGGTCATGTGCTGTTCGCGCTGCTGGGCCAGCGGGCCCGCCGCCTGTTCCCCGTCATCGTGGCGCTCACCGCGACCTTGGGCGTCTTTTGGTCGGGCTGGTGGCTGTGGACCTTCTTGATTTTGCTGCTGGGGCGCCGCTACGCCGAGCCCCTGGATATGCTGACCACCCTGGACCCGACCCGTCGCGCGTGGGCGTGGCTCGGGCTGCTGGTGTGGGTGCTGACCTTCACGCCGATTCCGTTGCAATTGTTCATGGCCGGGCCTTGACGCGGGCCTGGGAGGGGCCGCGGAGGATGCGGGAGGTTCCGATGACCGTCATCCGCCGCGTGGCCGTTGTGTTCAACCCTGCTGCGCATCGTGGCCTGGCCGCGCACCAGCGCCCGGCCGTGGAAGCCGCGCTGGCGCAAGCCGGTTTGCAGGCCCAATGGTGGGTGTCCACCGCGGCGGGTCAGGTGCGCCCCCTGACCGCGCAAGCCGTGAGCGAGAACCCCACCCGGCCGGTGCTCATCGCGGGGGGCGACGGCACCATCGGCCAGGCCCTCAACGGCATGGCCGACGCGTTGGGGCTGGATGCCCCAACCTGGCCGGCCGTAGGATTCTTCCCCCTGGGGTCGGCCAACGACCTGGTGAGCAACGTGGGGCTGCCCCGAGACCTGACGGCCGTGGCCTACATGGTCGCCCGGGGCCGCACCCGCTCGATGGATGTGCTGGAGGTCAACGGCGTGCTGTTCGCCAACAATGCCGGAGTGGGCCTGGAGCCCTACATCAGCATGGCCGAAAAGCGCATCCAGCGGGTGCGGGGCGTGCTGCGCTATGGCCTGGCCGCGGTGCAGGGCGTGTGGGCCAATCCCCACTGGCACATGCGCCTGACCTGGGACGACGGGCAGGTGGAAGGCATGCTGAGCCTGGTCTCGGTGGGCAACTGGCCCCGCACGGGCGGGCTGTTCTACCCGACGCCGGGCGCCGATGGCTTCGACGGGCGACTGACCTTTCTCTACGCGCGGGCCATGTCGCGGCCGCGGCTGCTGCGGACCTTGGGGTATGTGCTGCATCCGTCGGGGCGCCATGTGCGAGCCGCGGGCGTGGCCCAGCATCACGCCACCCGGCTCGAAGTGGTGTGCACGCCCGGCGCACCCCTGCACGCAGACGGGGAAATCCAAACCACAGCCGGCGAGCGGTTCGCGTTTCGCGTGCACCCCGGCCGCCTGCGCATCTTCTGGCCCACGGAGCCGGGCGCATGAGGGGCCCCGCGGTGCGCGTGACGCGCTGGGTGGTGGAGCGGTTCTTCCCCTGGCTGTACACGCGCGGCGCGTGGGCTTACGACATGGTCGCCTGGCTGGTCTCGGGCGGACGCTGGACCCGGTGGGTGCAGGCCGCGGCCGCGCGGGTTCCTCCCGATGCGCGGGTGCTGGAGTTGGGCAGCGGGCCGGGCCACGCGCTGGCCTTCTTGGCCCGGCGGGGGCAACGCGCCTGGGGGGTGGACGCCAGCCCGGTCATGGTGCGCCGGGCCGCGGCCCGGGTGCGACGCCACGGCGGCACGCCGCGGGTGGTGCTGGCTCGCGGGCAGGCCTTGCCCTGGCCCGCCAACAGCGTGGACTGGGTGCTGGCGACCTTCCCCGCGCCCTACATCGCCGAAGCACGCACCGCGAGCGAAGTGGCGCGCGTGCTGCGCCCCGGCGGGCACGTGCTGATGCTGCTATCGGCCCAGAGCGGTTTGCTGCGGCTCTGGGAGCGCCTGGTGCGCTGGGCCTGGCGGATTGACGGCCTGGCCCCGGCCGAGGCGCGCTATCTGGCCCGGTGCTACCGCCGCGCGGGGCTGGAGGCCCAGGCCGTGCGGGAGCCCTTGCCCGACGGCAGCCCGGCGCTCTGGCTGCGAGGCCGCAAGCCCGCGGCCTGAATCCCACGCCACGAGGTACGGTCATGTACACGGCAGGCCTGCGTACGGACATCGCGGTCTCGAAGGTGCGCAAATACGCCACCCGCGAGAGCGGCGACACGCTGGAAGTCATCGAACGCCCCCTGGGCGGAGTCTCGGTGGTGCTGGCCGACGGCCAGCGCTCGGGACGCAGCGCCAAGCACATCGCCACGATGGTGGTGCGCAAAGTGGTGGCTCTGCTGGCCGAGGGGGTGCGCGACGGCGCAGCCGCGCGCGCGGCCGCGGACTATCTGTACGCGGAGCGAGGGGGGCGCGTGCAGGCCACGCTGAACATCCTGTCGGTGGACATGGCCAGCCGAACCGTGGTCATTACCCGCAACAATCCGCTGCCCGTGTTCGTGCTCCACGCGGGGGAACTGCAGCGCCTGGACGCGGCAACGCAGCCCGTGGGGGTGCGCCGCCATACCCGGCCGTGGGTGGGGGAATTCCCCCTGGAGGCCGGGCTGTGGGTGTTGATGTTCACCGACGGCCTGGCCCACGCGGGGGTGCGCCTGGGGCGCGCGTGGGACCCGGGCGCGCGCTTTGCGCATCACGCACGCGCGGCGTCGGCCAGCCCGCGCACCGTGGCCGACGCGCTGATGGCCGAGGCGTTGGAACTGGACGCGGGCCGCGCCGGCGACGACATCAGCATCGTCGTGCTGCGCGTCGCCCCCCACCCGGGCCATGAGCCGCCCATTCGGGTCATGGACATGCATTTGCCGTTGGTGTAAGGGGGCGTGCATGAGAAATTACATGGCTATACGCATGCACCTCCCTCTCGCTGCCCCCGCGAAGCAAACCACGCGGCTTACCGCCTACCCTCTCGCCGCCGTTTTGATGCTCGTGCTGGCCGGATGCACGCCAGCAAGACACCACCCGCCAACCCCCACCGGGCCCGCCCCCACGGTCGCCGCGGCCGACCTGGCCTGGTTCCTGGCGCAGCACCAGGATTTAAAAGCGACCTACTTCGCAGGCCAATTCGGCGTGGACAATCATCCCAGTGGCTGGGACCACGGCGCGTATTTGCGGGCGTATATTGACATGTACGAAGCCTCGCACGATGTCCGCGTGTTGCGGGCGTTGAATCAATTGCTGACCATCGTGGCCGACGGCAACGACGCCCTGACCGGCCGCAAGGACGACCGCAGCGGCACCGTCTTGCCCGGCTGGGGCACACGAGCCTATCGCTATGGCCCCGACGGCCACGCGCGCTATTCCGACATGTTGACCAACGCGCTGTATGCCTATCCCCTTGCGGCGTTTGCCCGTATCGTCAAAGAGGATGAAACCCTTCAGGCGGAATTCGGCGCGGATGCCGAACGCTATTACCGCATGGTGGCCCATCTCTATGCCGTTCACCGACCGTTCGTGCCGGACCCCGACGCGCCTTACGGCGACGGCTCCAGCGGCGTCTATGTCGCCTTTCCACCCAACGACTACGATTACGACGCGGGGGCGGACGACTCGGGCCTCGAGGCCCCCATCAATTGGACGGCGATTATTGCAGAGCCGCTGGTCGAACTCTATCGGGCCAGCCTGGCCGACGGTGAGCCCAACGCCGACTACGCAGATACGGTAACGAAAGTGGCATCGTACCTCTGGTGGAACATGCAGGTGAGCACCACCGCGTCCGGCACGCCCTTCTTGACCTGGTACTACTGGCCGGCCGACCCGGAGGAGCCCACGCGGATGGAAGACCTGACCCACGGCGCGCGCGTGGCCGCATTCGTGGCCTCGTTGCGCCGGGCCGGCCTGTCTGGCCCGTGGAGCGACGAACGAACGGCCTATCTGGCCAACACCCTCCCCTGCGGCGCGGCCCTGGACGATACCACCTTCGCCAACTACCTTGACGGCACCGGCGGTGTGTACGACGACGACCCGGCCACGCTCTACGAGTGGCTGGAACTGCAACCGTATTCCCATGCGTCCCCCTGCCCTACCATTGCCGAGCGCCTGCGGCAGGCGATGCGAGCCGCAAGCGAGGACGACAAGTACAATATCGCCGTCTTCGCCAAATTCGTGCGTTTTGGTCAAGAGTGACGGGTATTCCTGATGTATAATGTTCCTGATGTCCGCCGACTACGATGCCATTGCCTGGGTCTATCGCCGCCTCTGGGGGCCCTTTTCGGTCCAACGCTTTATGCCGGTGCTGGAGCGTTGGTTGCTCCCGCGGCTGCCTCAAGGCGCGGCGATTCTGGATTTGGGGTGCGGCACGGGCAACCTGGCACGCGCCCTTTGGGCGCGCGGATATCGCGTGATGGGCCTGGATATATCCGCGAGGATGCTGCGTGAGGCCCGCGCCGTCGCGCCTGAGGTGCTGTTCGTGCAGGGCGATATGTGTTCGTTCCGGTTTCCCGGGGCCTTTCAGGCGGCGATTGCGTTGTTCGCCACCATCAACCACATCGTGAACCCCACCGACCTGCCGCGAGTCTTGCGCAATGTAAAAGAAAGCCTCATCACAGGCGGCTGGTTTCTATTGGACTTCAACACCCCGGCGGGGCTGCGGGCGCGCTGGCAGGGCGTCGAGGCGGTGGTCGAGGACGACCTGGTCGTGATTTCGCGCGGGCAATACGACGAACACGCGAAGATAGCCACCAGCACGATAACGGCCTTCCGCCCCCAAGCCGGGTTGTGGGTGCGCAGTAATACGACCATCGCGTTGCGCGGTTATGACGAGGATGCCATGCGTACCGCACTGCGCGCGGCGGGCTTCGAGGTGATGGCCATGCACCGGCAGACCGGGAAGGCCGGGCAGGGGCGAGTGCTCGTCCTGGCGCGCCGGCCCGGCGCTGTCGAAGCGGACACCACCACGGCGGACGCACGGCCGTGAGGCACGGCGTACCGCGGCGTGAGCACCCCACGAGAAGGCAAGCCCAAATCCAAATCAAGGAGGCAAAAAGCATGATTGCGAGAATCTGGCACGGCCGGACAAAGGAAGAAGACTTCGAGGCCTACACCGCTTTCTTGAAAGAACGGGCGATACCGGACTATCAACATACCGAGGGGTTCGTCAAACTCATTTTTCTGCGAGCGCTGAGGGACGGTGAAGGGCACTTCCTGCTGATAACTTTTTGGGAAGATGTCGAAGCCATCAAGAAATTCGCCGGAGAGGACTACGAAAAAGCGAAGTACTACCCTGAAGACCAGGACTACTTGCTGGAATTCGAAGAGGAAGTGACGCACTACGAGGTGTTTGCCGAGGCGTAGGTGTCTTATTGGGCAACGAAGGGGCGTGCCCCGCGGCCGTACCCTCGCTTCCGGCAGCGTTCAAACTCGCCCGCGTGTTCGCCCGAAGGGCCGAAAAGGATGGAGACGATGGACATAGACAAGGTCTTTTGGTGGGGCATGGCGCTGCACTATGCCTACCTGGGCATCATCTTGTGGTCCGTGGTCGTGCCCACAAAACGCATCTGGCCGCCCCTGCAGAAGTGGACCTGGAAGTACCTCGTGAGTTGGGGCGCGTTCCTGGGGGCCTTTGCCGCCGACCTCTTCCTGATGGTGAACGACCGGGAGCGTTGGTTGCCTCTGGGGAACGAGCGGTACGCCTTGGGGGTCCCCCTGGTCGTGGTAGGGCTCGTGTTCCTGGGGTGGGGCGTCCTCGCGCTGGGAACCAGGCGGTCGCTGGGCGTCGCGGGCGCGCTGGTCACCAGCGGGCCATATCGGTTCACCCGCAATCCCCAATACCTCGGCGACATCCTGATATTTCTGGGCCTCACGGTCATAGCCAATTCATTTCGAGCCGGGGCCGGGTTTGTCCTGCTCACGCTGGCCCTCTTGCTCATGCCCTTGGCCGAAGAGCCGTGGCTGGAAGAAACCTTCGGCGAGGCCTATCACCGGTACAAAATGACCACGCCGCGGTTTTTCGGCTAACCTCGGCTCGCGACCGAAGCATCCCGCCATCGCCACGAAAAAGGCCACCAGAAGCGCCCCCTGTGGGGCGTTTTTGTTTGGTGTCCATAGCCCGCAATTGGATGAGACAGTCACGAAGATATATGCTATAATGCATTTAACCGCGCTCCACGGAGGGCGTGTCAGGACACACAAGCACCCTGCACGGCCCGCACGCAGAGCGTTCAGGGGCAGCGGTCAGGGAAACGACGAGAGCCGCCTTTTCGCCTTCCCGCTTCCCCGCGCAGTCGCCTTTCCTCCCCCACCCACCAAGGAGCCCCCTACTATGTCCACAAAATCCCCCCCTCGTCTGCTCGCGGTGGCGTTCGCCCTCGCGTGGCTCTTGACCGCGTGCGGCGCGCCGACCGCGTCGCCGCCCCCAGACGGCGGCGAATCGGCCCCATCGGAGGACGTCCTCCATATCACCTTCGCCGCGAACCCGCCGCAAATCGCGGCGGGCGAGTGCACCACGCTCCAATGGGATATCCGCGGCCCTCATACCGAAGTCATCATGGACGGCGAATCGCTGCCCGACAGCGGCAGCAAGGAAGTCTGCCCCGAAGAGACGCGAACTTTTTTCCTCCAGGTCGCCACCGACAGCGGCGTGGAGGAGCGCCAGACGACCGTCCAGGTGGGCGAAGGTGCGGTCCCGCCTCCCGAAGGGGTGACGGAAGAAACGCCACCTTCCGGCGACGAGGCCACCCCGCCGTCCCCGCCCGCGGCCAGTGTCCCGGCCTATCAGGCCGGCGCCTGGACGGACCTCGGCGGCCCTCCCGGCGGCGTAGGGTACGATGTGCGCGTGGACCCGCGCAACCCCGATGTGATGTACGCTACCGACATCGCGGCCGGCGTCAGCAAAAGCACGGACGGCGGCAAAACCTGGTTTCGCACCAACCAGGGCATCCCGGCCACTCCCGAAGGCGGCGTGCCCATTTTCTGCCTGACGGTAGACCCGCACAACCCGGACATCGTCTGGGTAGGTACATACCTCAGCGGTCACCTCTACCGCTCCACCGACGCGGGCCAGACCTGGCACCAGCGCGACGAAGGCATCACCCACGAGGGCCGCAGTTTTCGCGGCGTCACCGTGGACCCCAACAATCCCCACCGGGTCTACGCCGCGGCGGAAGTGAGCGGGTGGGCCTTCGGCGGCGGCGCCACGGTCCGAGGTGAGGTCTATCGCTCCGATGACGACGGCGAACACTGGCAACGCATCTGGTCGGGCGACAACCTGGCGCGCTATATCTGGGTAGACCCGCGCGATTCCAATCGCCTCTATGTCTCCACCGGCATCTTCGACCGGGCCCCGAACAATGCCGACCCCGAGCACGGCGTGTGGGGCGGCCTGGGCATCCTGCGGTCCAAAGACGGCGGCCAGACCTGGGAAGTGCTCAACGAAGACAACGGGCTGGCCGGCCTGAGCGTGCCCAGTTTGTTCATGCACCCCACCAATCCCGACATTCTCATTGCCGCGGTCAGTGCACCACCTGTCACGCCACCCGGAGTCTTCGACCAGGCCGGCGTGTATGTTACCTACGACGGCGGCGACACCTGGGAACCGGCGCTTCTCAACCCCAACGGCAGCATGGACGCGGTGGAGATTGCCACGGCCAACCCCAACATCTGGTACGCAGCCGGCAATATAGCCGACAACACCCAGGGCGTGGCCTTCTGGCGCAGCGAAGACGCGGGGAAGACCTGGGTCCAATCCTATGTCCACACCCAGGCCCGCATCGCCAATTTTGCCATTGACATCCAGGTGGACCCGCGCGACCCCTACCGCGTCTTCATCAACAACTACGGCGGCGGCAATTTCCTCAGCGAAGACGGCGGCAAAACCTGGGTAGACGCCAGCAAGGGCTACACCGGCTTGATTGTCAACTCGGTGGCCGTAGCGCCCTGGGACGACCGCGTCCTCTTCGTCAACGAATTTCGCAGCGAAGACGGCGGCGAAACCTGGCAGTCGGCAGCCGGCATCGGTGTGTCCATTGGCGCCACCTACCTCTTCCTCCCCACCCTGGGCGACAACGGCCGGCCGGTCATGCTCAGCGCCTCCGCGGAGCGGGTCCTCCGCAGCACCGACGGCGGGAGAACCTGGCAGGAGTTGAGCCCCATGATGGACATCGAGGCCGAAATCGCACGGGGCCATACCGCGGCCGGCCAGAGCCCCATCCGAGCCCTGGCCGTGGACCCCACGAACCCTCAGGTCATCTACGCGGCCTTCCATCACTACGGATGCTCGATAGACGAATACGAGGCCTGCCATGTACCGGTGCCGCGATTCTCGCGCTCGACCGACGGCGGGCAGACCTGGCAGCAGATAGACACTCCCCTCGACGATGCCAGCACCCTGGCGCTTTTGATAGACCCTCAGGATACCCGGACCCTCTGGGCTGCTACCGCCAACGGTCTGTATGTCTCGCACGACCAAGGCGACACCTGGCAGGAAGTCTCCAGCCTGATGGACCAACTTCGCCAGGCCGCGCCCCCTGAAGTCCCTGCCGGGGCTCCGGGCGAACACATCGTCTTCCACATCATCAGCGACCCCTTCGACCCCAATACCCTCTATGTGGGCCTTGTGGACTATGGTCTGTGGCGCAGCAAGGACGGTGGCCAAACCTGGGAGCAGGCTTCCAACGGCATGAACCCCAACGAAATCGTACTCTATATCGTCGCCGACCCCAACCGCGAAGGCGTGCTCTACGCGGCCACCGCGTATTCGGGCGTGTTCTACACCACCGACGGCGGCGATACCTGGCACAGCCTCAACGAGGGCCTGGACTTTCGCAATGTCCACCTTTTGGCGCTTTCCGCGGACGGCTCGGTGCTTTACGCGGGCACCAGCGGACGCGGCGTCTACCGGCTGGGTACGCCGCACGGCGGCACGCCGTAGCATTGGCATTGGAGGGCGGCTGTGAGGGCCCGTTCTACGTACTACCTCGTCTTGCTTCTGACCGTCGCGCACCTCGTGCAGGCTTGCGCGCCCCAGGGGGCATCGCCACCCGCCGTGCCCTCCACCGACACGCTTCACGGCGTGGTGCGCGACGAAAACGGCCCCGTGCCCGCTGCCGTGGTGCGTGTGCAGACCACCGACATCGCCACCCGCACCGACGCGCAAGGGCGCTTCACCCTCGGCGGCCTGGCTCCCGGCGCGAGCGTTTCGCTCACGGCCTGGGCCCCGGGCTACTACATCGGCGGCGGGGAGGAGGTCCGCCCCGGCGAGGAGGTGACCCTCACGCTGGAGGCACTCGCCGCGGCAGACAATCCCGCCTATGCCTGGCTGAGCGCCTTCACCCAGGCCGACCAGGAAGGCAACTGCGAGCGCTGCCACGCGGCCACAGAGGCAAGCGAGGGCCCCCTGCCCTTCGACGAATGGCAACGGGACCCCCACAGCCGCTCCGCGCAAAACCCGCGCTTTCTCACCATGTACAGCGGCACGGACGTACAAGGCCGCCAGAGTCCACTCACCCGCTACGGCAACCAGCAGGACTACGGGCGCTTTCCCATGCCGCCCGACCTCTCCAGGCCCTACTACGGCCCCGGCTACAAACTCGACTTTCCCGCATCCGCGGGCAACTGCGCGGCCTGCCACCTGCCGGCCGCGGCGGTCCGGGCGCCTTATGGCACCGACCCGCGCGCCGTGGAAGGCGTGGGCGCAGAAGGTGTGACCTGCGATTTCTGCCACAAAGTCTGGGATGTGCGCCTCTCCCCCCAAGGGCTCCCCTACGGCAACATGCCGGGCGTGCTCTCGTTGGCGTTTCGCCGCCCGCCGGAGGGCCACCAATTCTTCGCCGGCCCCCTGGATGATGTCGCGCCGGGGGAGGACACTTACGTCCCCCTCTACACCCAAAGCCAGTACTGCGCAGCCTGCCATTTCGGCGACTTTTGGAATGTGCGCATTTACAACTCCTTCGGCGAGTGGCTGGAAAGTCCCTATAGCGACCCCGAATCCGGACGGACCTGCCAGGACTGCCACATGCCTCCCGGCAAAAACGACCACTTCGTACGCTTCGACAAAGGAGGACGCCGCCGCAACCCCGAAAGCATTTTCAGCCATGACATGACCGTCACGCCGGACCTGCTGCGCCAGGCCGTCCGCCTGGATGTGGCGACCGTCTGGGCCGATGGCCGGTTGACCGTGATTGTGACGGTCACGAACCGCGGCGCGGGGCACCATGTTCCGACGGATAGCCCCCTGCGTCAGATGCTCCTCCTCGTCCAGGCCACCGACGCCAACGGCAATCTCCTCCCGCTGACGGAAGGGCCGGTGCTGCCCGAATGGGCGGGCGAAGGCGACCCCTCGCAGGGGTACTACGCCGGGCTGCCCGGACGGCTCTACGCCAAGACGCTGCAAGAAATCTGGACCGAGGTCACCCCCAGCGGCGCGTATTGGAACCCCAGCCGCATCCTGGAAGACACCCGCATCCCGGCGCTGGCGAGCGACAGAAGCATCTATGTTTTCGCACCCGCCGAGGGGGCCGTCTCCGTCAAGGTCAGCCTGCTCTACCGCCGCGCCTTCCCCACCCTGATAGCGCAAAAAGGCTGGGAGGTACCGATTATCATCCTCGCAGAGCGCACGCTCCGCGTCTCGGGCGAATAAGGAGCAGGAAGAGATAAGGGCCATCCCAAAGACCTGCGCCCAGACGAGTAGCGTCGGCAGGGGGTGAAGGGTGGGCTTTGTCGAAGGCTTGTGAGGGCGAAACACAAACGATGGGGCGCTGCGAGCGTCAATGATATAATGGCCCCATGAAGCCCATCGCCCCATCCGACTACGCCCAACGGCGCTATCTTTCCGTGGGTGAAGCCGCCCGCCTGCTGGGGATATCGGTGAACGAACTCCACGCCCTGGTCAAAGGGGGCGAGGTACCCGCCTACCGCGCGGCCAGCGGGCAATATCGCTTCGACCGGGAGCAACTGGCGTCCTTTGGGACCGCGCTTTCCGGAATAGGGGAAGATGTATGACGTCCGAGAATCAAATCTTTGCTCATTCCTGCGAAGCCATGCCCGAACTGCCTGATGGCAGCGTGGCGCTGACGGTCACTTCACCGCCTTACTGGAACGCCATTGACTACGACCGTCACGCCGAGGACGCGCGGCAGAACTACCGCACCCGACGCTACGGCAACGGCTATTGGGACTATGAAGAGTATTTGGATTGGTTGGAACGCATCTTCGGCGAAGTGTATCGGG
>WGAK01000034.1 GCA_015494815.1 Anaerolineales bacterium
CTGCGGCACGGGCGCCCCTTCGTCGTGGTCCGTGCTGGTTGCGCCACGCAGGAGGTGACCCGTGTCTCGTCGTCTCGCGTTCATCATGGGGCTGGTTCTGGTGCTCTACGCCTGCGCCGCACCGCTGCGGGACCGTGGGTGGGGCCTCGGCCCCGCGTGTGGGCGTGGCGCGGGGCGGTGCGGTGGGGGTAGCCGGTGCGGCGCAGGCGTAGAGCACCAGAACCAGCCCCATGATGAACGCGAGACGACGAGACACGGGTCACCTCCTGCGTGGCGCAACCAGCACGGACCACGACGAAGGGGCGCCCGTGCCGCGGTCAAGACGCGAAGGACGCGAGAGATTGTAACACGGGGGCGTTAAAAGGTGTATAATGTTCGCGATTGTGGCCGTTTTTTCCCCAAGGAAGGCGCTATGGCTCCCAATTTTGCTCTTCAGGCGGGCGAGGAACTGGTGCGTCGTGACCTGGTGTCCTTCGTTTCCGGTCCCTTGCGGGTTCGGCCGGGGGTGTGTTATCTGACCACCCAGCGCATCGTGGCCGAACACCGGTCGTTGTTGGGCGGCGCGATGATGGCCGCGTCCATCATCGCCCGGAACTTGGTACGCAAATTCAGCCAGCCGCAGCAGGTCGAAATCCCCCTGCGCGCGCTGACCCGGGTCAGCCGCGAACGGTATGGGGTCAACCCCAATGTGTTGGCCCTGCACACGGGGGGCGAGCCGGTGCTCAAGATTGTGATGAACGCCCGGCAATGGCGCTTCTGGATGGAAGCCCTGGCTGCCGTGCTGGAGCGGCAGGGGAAGCGTCTGGTGGCCGATGGTGAGCGCGCGTGGCGGGTGAAATTGCGCGCTTGAAACATCGGCGTAGGGGAGTGGGAAGCACGGCCCCGGCACGCGAACGGCCGGGGCCGTGGCGCGCCCACTCGCCGCGCCCTCTGGTCGTGGCGGCGGTCTTGCAGTACAATGCCCCTACCCCGGCCCAGGAGGGAGCCGATGAAGATTTTGGTGGCGCTGACTTACTATCGCCCTCACACCAGCGGCCTGACCATTTATGCGGAACGCCTGGCTCGGGCCCTGGTGCAGCGTGGGCACACGGTCACGGTGTTGACTTCCCGTTATGACCGCGGTCTGCCGCGGCGTGAGGTCATGGACGGCGTGCAGGTGGTGCGGGTGCCGGTGCTGATGCGGGTGAGCAAAGGGGTGATTCAGCCCACCTTGGGGCTGGAGGCCACGCGGCAGATTTGGGCCCACGATGTGGTGCATTTGCACCTGCCTCAGTTCGACGCGGCCGGCATGGCCTTGCGCGGGCGGCTGTTCCGCCGGCCCGCGGTCATTACCTACCATTGCGATGTACTGCTGCCTCCGGGATGGTTCAACCGGGTGGTCAACGCGGTGGTGCACGGCATGGACCACCTGGCCGCGACCTTCGCGCATCAGGTGGTGACCTACACCCAGGACTACGCGGACCATTCACCGTTCTTGCAGCGTTACCGGCACAAGTTGACCACCATCCTGCCGCCGGTGGAATTGCCCCCGGCTTCGCCCGAGGCCGTGGCCGCGCTGCGTCGGCGTTTCAACCCTCAGGGGCGTCGGCCCGTCATCGGCATGGCCGCGCGGCTGGCCGCAGAGAAGGGCGTCGAGGTGCTGCTGGATGCGTTGCCGCGGGTGCTGGAAGTGTTCCCCGACGCGCTGGTGTGGTATGCCGGGCCCTACGAGGGGGTGCTGGGCGAAGAGGCGTATCGGCGGCGGGTGCTGCCTCGGGCGCGCGCTTTGGAGGCCCAGGGACATTGGCGCTTCTTGGGCCTGCTTTCGCCCGCGGAGATGGCGGCCTTTTACCCCAACCTGGATGTGCTGGTGCTGCCCAGCCTGAACTCCACCGAGAGTTTTGGCCTGGTGCAAATCGAG
Source organism: Anaerolineales bacterium (assembly GCA_015494815.1). Taxonomy (GTDB): domain Bacteria; phylum Chloroflexota; class Anaerolineae; order Anaerolineales; family DRMV01; genus JAADEN01. The sequence goes on from WGAK01000034.1 coordinate 1,901, forward strand.
GCCATGATGAACGGCGTGCCTGTGGTGGCTTCGGACCTGCCGGGGGTGCGGCAGCCGGTGCGTCTGACGGGCATGGGCACCACCGCGGCCGTGGGCGACCCCGCCAGCCTGGCCCAGGCCCTGCTGCAGGTCTTGCAGCACCCCGAAGCCTATCGCGGCGACCCCGCGGCCGTGCGGGAGCGCTTCAGCCCCGCACGCGCGGCCGAGGCCTATGAGACCCTGTTCAGCCGGCTGTTGCAGCGCGTGCGCCCGCATTTCTGAGCAGATGAATAGAACGGGTGTTCCGGCCGGGCGCGCGCAGGGCCCTTTCATATAACTTGCGCGGCCGACCGCGCAAACTTATTTTTCGCCGCAAGGTTTTCCTTTTCCCGAGGTTTGGCCTTCGCACTTGAGGATGTCCAGCGCCCCATATATGGGAGAGGGGTGCGCAAATGCGGCTATATGTCCTGAATGTGGGGTGCCTCGCGGGACTATCCGCAGCGCGGCAAAATTTTAACAAATCGAACCTTAAAAGATGCGGCTTTTTTAAGGTCGCGCCCGCCAACGGCCCTTGCTCCGAACGGTGCGGCCTGCATAGAATAGAAGCCCATTATGGGGCCCACGGCTGGCCTTGCGACCCTGCCGAGGGGAGAAGCCATCATCCGGTGCGAGGAGCGCTGTGTCATGACCTTGCCCACGACCGTATCGTCCACTTCGCCCACCGCGGCCCTGACCGAGCCGCGGGACATCTGGCAGGTGGTGCTACGCCAATTGCAGCACGAAATCAGCCGCACGGCCTTCGACGCCTGGGTGCGGGAAACCCAGGCGCTGGACTGGGACGGGACGACTTTGCGGGTGGGTGTGCCCAATGCGTTTGCCCAAGAGTGGTTGCAAAGCCGGTTGCCGGCGTTGGTGGAGCCCAAGTTGCAGTTGTTGTTGCACGTGCCGCAGCCCCGGGTGCAGTTCGTGTTGTTGACCAACGGTCACGCCAAGGGGGCGCTGCCCGTCGCGGGCGAAGAGCCTTCGGCCCCAGAGCCCTCGGCCGCGGCCGCGGCGGAGCCCGTCCCCCAGGAAAAGCCCACCGCGCCGCTGCACACGCCGGTGCCCAACCTGCGGCCTGAGTACACCTTCGACACTTTCGTCGAGGGGCCCAACAACCGCCTGGCCTTCGCGGCCAGTCGGGCCGTGGCCGACAATCCCGGTCGGCAGTACAACCCGCTGTTCATCTACGGCGGCGTGGGGCTGGGCAAAACCCACCTGTTGCACGCGATTGGGCATGTGGCCGCGCAACGCGGGCTGCGGGTGCTGTATGTCTCGGCCGAGGATTTCGTCAACGAACTCATCACCGCGATTCGCGAGCGCCGCACGGCCGAGTTTCGGGAAAAGTACCGGCGGGTGGACCTGCTGCTGGTGGACGATGTGCAGTTCCTCAGCGGCAAGGAGAGCACCCAGGAGGAGTTCTTTCATACTTTCAACGCCTTGCATGGGCAGGGGCGGCAAATTGTGCTCACCTCGGACCGGCCACCCAAGGCCATGCCCACGCTGGAAGAGCGGCTGCGCTCGCGTTTCGAGTGGGGGTTGATGGCCGACATCCAGCCGCCCGATTTGGAGACGCGCCTGGCGATTTTGCAGTTCAAGGTCACGCGGCTGGGGCGGGCGGTGCCTCGTGAGGTGCTGGAATTCATCGCCCGGCGCATGACCTCCAACATTCGTGAACTGGAAGGCGCGCTGACGCGGGTGTTGGCCTATCACGATTTGTGGCGCAAGCCGCTCAACGAGGCCACCGCGGCCGAGGCTCTGGCCGATTTGCTGCCGCGCAAGCGCAAGGTGGTGGCCGACAAGGTGCTGGAGACCGTGGCCCAGGCCTTTGGCCTGAGCGTGGCCGAATTGCGGGCCAAAGGGCGTTCGCGGCGGGTGGCCGTGCCGCGGCAAATTGCCATGTATTTGCTGCGCGAAGAGGCCGGCCTGTCGTTGCCCCGCATCGGCGAGTTGCTGGGCGGGCGGGACCATTCCACGGTGATGCACGGCGTGCGCAAGGTGGCCGACCGCCTGGAGCGGGACGCGCAGTTTCGGCGGCGGGTGATGAACCTGCGGGAGCATCTCTACAATCCCGCGGTGCCGCTGCTGGCCGAGTGAAGCGGCCGGGTGGGCAGCCAAAACAACACCGCCCCGTCCGATGACGGGGCGGTGCTGGTTACCGGCCAGGGAGGGCTAGTGGTACTCGGCGTACAGTTCCTCGGCCGTGGTTTGCAGTTCTTCCAGCAGCGCGGGGATGTCGTCGGCGTTGAAGTCGGGCTGGAAGATGCGCGAGGCGTGTTCGCCCACCGCGCTGCGCACCGCGCTCCACGAGGCATCGCGCGGCTCGAACTTCTTGAGGGTCTGGTCGCTCTGGAACCACTCTACGGCCGCGGCCCATTGCGGGTTGTTGGCCTTGTAGTCGTCCAGCAGCGCCTCGGTGGACTTGCGGGTGGGGAAGTAGCCGCTGGCTTCAATCCACTTGGCCTGGTTCTCGGGCGAGACGAACCACTTGATGAACAGCCAGGCGGCCAGTTGCTCTTCGGGCGTGGAGCGCACCATCGCGAAGGACGGGCCGTACACATTGATGACCGGCGTGCCCGTGGTGGACGGGAAGGGGATGAGGGTCCATTCGTCGGTGACGCCCGAGTCTTCGAAGGCCTTCAACTGGTAGGGGATGCCGGCCTGGCTGCTGGTGGTGAACAGCGCCTGCCGGGTGGCGAATTCGGGGTTGGGGTAGCGGCTTTCGCTAATCCAGGCGCAGCCATCGTCGAAGAGTTTCTTCAGGTAGCGCAGGGCTTCTTCGGCTTCGGGGGTGTTGAACTTGTACATGCCGTTTTCGTCCACCACATCGCCGCCGAAGGCCCAAATCCAGCCCAAGATGGCCGACGCGCCGGAGTTGACCACCCAGCCGCCGGTGCCGTCGTTGTCGGGGTTGTCGTCGTTGAGGTTGGCCTGATAGGCCGCGCAGGCCTGCTCATAGAACTCGTCGGGCGTGGTGGGCGGGCCGTCGAAGCCCAACTCTTTGGCCCAGGTCACATTGTAGAACATGTATTGGCCCGAACGCTGCACGGGCATACCCAGGCGCTTGCCGTTGATGACATCCTGGCTCCAGAACACGGGGTAGAAGTCGGCCTGCTCATCCTCGCTCAGGCCAAAGACGGGGTCGTTGACATACTCGTTCATGTCCGCGATGATGTCCCCGGCCAGGTCCCAGGCCGCCATCTGGTTTTGGTAGCCCACCACGATGTCGGGCAATTCACCGCTGTTGATGGCCGCGTTCATCTTGTCGAACA
>WGAK01000035.1 GCA_015494815.1 Anaerolineales bacterium
GTATGGAAGATGATACTTATCATTCCGGTAAGCATTGTTGTGATGATGGTGTATGCCGTTATTCGTGTGCCACTACCACCACATCCACCACAACTACCATTCCAGATGGCGGAGGCGTGCCTCACGAGGGTGTGTGTGTCTATGATTCTGATTGCCAGAGTGGCCTCTGGTGTTCTGATGGAGGCTGCGGGGGCGTGAGTTTGTGTTGTTACAATGGAGAAGGTGGTACGGTTGAGGAATACGCCTACTGCTACGACCCGCCGGGGGGTGTCTCCGAGAGCAGGTGCAAAGTCCCGGGCGGGGGCAGCCAGATTTGCCACTACTGCGAAGACCTGGACGGCGAACACTACAATGTGGGGGAGTGCGTGACCAGCGGTTCATGCCCCAGCGGGTGGGCCATCTGCACGGACAGTTGTGACGAGAGCGCAGGGGTTTATGAATGGGCCTGCGAGTCCAACCCGGAGCAGAACTGCCCGAACTTCGGAAGCGGAGGCTCAGGCGGCGGCTCGGGAGGAGGCGGCACAACCACGACCACCACCATCCCGTATGACATCCTGGATGTGACTTTCAAGAACTACCATGACGGGGAGAAGGCTGTTTTCCCTGCCTTTGGCGTGCTGTGCGATGTGGAGAGGCAGGGGGACAGTTATGTGGCTTATTACTGGACGGCGGTTGACGCCCCTGCCGGCAGCGGTTCAGGGGGAGGGGTTTCAGAGAAGGTCTGCCAGTTTGCCACCTGGGACGGGAACACGGCCGTCTTCAACTGCGAGATGGCGCCGGAAGGGAGGCCGGTGCAGGTGGAGTGCAAATGGACAGGGGACCAGAATAAGTGCAATACCTGCTCCCGGGAAAAGGATGTTGAACTGAGCAGGCCAACTCTCAGTCCGTCAGTCCAGAACCCTCTGGCAAAGACCGCCGAACCCATCCATCTCTCCCTTTTCGCAGACAGCCCGTTCTACATCGACTCATGGGCGCTTGTCGTGGACGGGCGGAAAACCACTCCGGAGAAGGCTGGACAGAAGATGCTGAGTTTCAGCCTGCAGAAAGACATCCAGTTGCCTGACGGGGGGCATGTGGTGAGGCTGTGGGTGAATGACAAAGCGGGGTGGGGAGGACCGAGCAAAACGGCTCGGCCTCGCGCACAGCCGAAAGGTCGCGACCGAATATCTATGCCGATGATGTAGCCAAGGCGCCCGGTTACGCGCGGGGCCGCGCGGTCACTTCTTCTTGCGCTTCTTACGACGCCGTGGGGGGCGTGCGGCGGTGTCGTCGTCGCGGTCTTCCGCGGCCAGCCGGGCCGCGCGGCGATGGCGCAGCACCAGGGTGACCGCCGCGCCCAAGGTCACGGCCAGCATGAGGGTCTGGTTGACATTCAGCCCGGCCACCGGCGAGATGTCCAGCCGCAAGAATTCCAGCCAAAAACGCCCGAAGCCGTAGATGGCCAGGTACATGAGGAACAGGTCGCCGGGCAGCAGACGGCGGGCCCAACGCCGGGCAATGTACAGCAACGCGGCCATGTTCAGCAGGTTCCACACCATCTCATAGGCGAACAGCGGGTGGTAATAAGCCACATTCTCATAGCCGGGCAGCCGGTGGGCGGGGTCAATGAAAATCTTCCAGGGCAAATCCGTGGGCCGGCCGTACAGTTCCTGGTTGAAGTAGTTCCCCCAACGGCCGATGGCCTGCCCCAGCGGCAGGGCCGGCGCCACCAGGTCGAGCCACACCCGATAGTCCAACCCCTGGCGACGGGTGTACAGCCACAGCGCCAGCGCGCCGCCGATGACCACGCCGGGCAGCCCCAGACCGCCCTTCCAGATGGCGAGGGCCTCGAGGGGATGCGTGAGGTAGTATTCGGTGGTGATGCCATAGGCCCGCATGGACGCGGGCGGGGTGAGGATGTGCCACAACCGCGCGCCCACGATGCCGCCGATGGTGAGCCAGGGCACGGCATCCCACACCAGGCTGGGCGACAAGCCCCGCCGCCGGGCCTCGGAGGCGGCCAACAGCGTGCCCGCCAGCAGGCCCAGGGCAATCATCACGCCATACGCTCGAATGGTCAAAAAGCCGAGTTGCCACTCCACGATGTCTTCTCCTGGCAAAGGGTCAGGCTTCGGGCGCGGTGCCGGTGCGCACTTTGCGCCGCATGTAGGCGATGCGCTGCAACGCGGTGATGTGCGCGCCCACCGCGATGATGGTCAGGCCGACCTTGGGCCAGCCCAACACTAAGGTGGGCGCCAGCACCAAATAGCGCTCGAAACGCGACAACAATCCAATCTTGATGTCCCACCCCAGCGAGGCCGCCCGAGCCCGCACATACGAGACCAGCACCGACCCCGCGGCGGCCAGGTAGGCCAGAGCCACGCCCCACGCGTCGCCTTGCTGGGCGAAGTACCACAGCAGACCGAACAAGATGGCCAGTTCCGAGTAGCGGTCCGACACCGAGTCTACGAACGCGCCCCAGGCGGAACTCTCGCCCCGGCGGCGGGCCATGGCACCGTCTAAGGCGTCGAACGCGCCCATGAACACCACGCCCGCGCCGCCCAAACGCCAGTTCCCCTGGGCCAGGAAGTAAGCGGCCACGAAGTTACCGGCCACGCCGGTCAGGGTCATCATGTTGGGGTGCAGGCCCAGGCGCAAAAAGAAATCGGCCCACCAGTTCAGCAGGCCGGCGAACACGCGACGGGCCCGGTCGGTGAGGGTAGGCGAAGTATCGGGGACCATACCAGCACTTCCTTCGTGGGGGATGAAGATTTCGCGGCCGGGCGGGTGGCGGCTCAAAAGTCCCGGTCCACCACATAGCGCGCCAGCGCGGCCAGGGCCTCGCGTTCGGGCCCCGGGGGCAGGTGCGTCAGGGCCGCCAGGGCCGCGTCCACATGCTCACGCGCGGCCTGGGCCGCGGTCTGCAACGCGCCGCTCTGCCGGATGCGCTGCACCAGGGCCTCCAGGCGCTGGGCGTCATACAGGCCGCCGTTTTGCAGCACGGCCTGCAGGTCGGGGTCGTCGTGATGCTGCTGCATGTAGGCCAGGGCGGGCAGAGTGATGAGGCCGTTGCGCAGGTCGTTGCCCACGGGCTTGCCCACCTGCTGGCTGTCGCCCTGGTAGTCCAGGATGTCGTCCACAATCTGGAAAGCCATGCCGATGTGATAGCCATAACGCCGCGCGGTCTCGTACACCGCGTCGTCGGGCTGCGCGCCGGCCAGGCTGGCCGCGGCCGCGGTGGCCAACTCGAACATGGACGCGGTCTTGGCGTAGATGCGATGCTCGTACTGAGGAAGCGCGGTGTACGCGCCGCCCTCGAACAATTGCCGAATCTCCCCATCCACGATGACGGCCAGGGTTTGGGTGAACAGGCGCATGACATGCAGCGACTCGGTGTTGGTGGCCAGCAAAGCGGCCCGGGCAAACAAAAAGTCGCCGGTGAGCACGGTTGCCGCAGGCGACCATTGGGCGTTGAGGGTGGGCATGCCCCGTCGCAGCAACGCGCCGTCAATGAGGTCGTCGTGCACTAAGGTGGCCGTGTGCAGCATCTCCAAGGCCGCGGCCAAAATCACCAGCCGCGGGTGGGGCGCGCCCAGCAAGCGTCCCATCAGCAGCGCGACGGTCGGGCGGATACGTTTGCCCCCCGCGGCCAGCAAATGGTGCAAAGCGGCCTGCAAATCGGGATGATACCCGTCGGCCTGGGCGGCCAGCAGGGTTTCGACCTCGGCCAACGCATCCTGAACCAGCGCGAGAAAGGGTGCAGTGCTCAAAGCGGCTTCTCCAAACCAGGGGACTGGGCCGTGGACCACCACGGCTCGACAAAACATTTTACCGCGAAACCGCCGATTTGGGCGCGCGCGCGTTCTATCATCTAAAATGTTACCGAAGGGGTATGGTTCTTCCAAAAGAAAATGTTACCGGAGGAACGATGACCCCTGAGGAGCCGATGAACATCCACGAGCGTCGCAAGTATCTGCACAAAATGCGCCCGCTGTATGCGCGGGCCAGCCGAAAGCAAAAGTCGGCCCTGCTGACGGAGATGGAAGCCGTCACCGGGCTGCATCGTAAAAGCCTGTTGCGCTTGCTGCACGGCGATTTGCGGCGTAA
>WGAK01000036.1 GCA_015494815.1 Anaerolineales bacterium
CATGCACTGAATGCCTTTGGTAGGGTCAGGGTAACCGTTGTATTGGTCCGGGTCGCGATTGGCCAGGCAGTCGCTGCCGTAACACAGGCACACGCCCGGCTCGTCGGGCAGGCCGGCATCTACCCATTCCTTGCAACTGAGTTGCGGCTGATAGAGTTTCATGTTGTTCAGCGCGGCCAGCGCGTCGCTCTGGCGTTTGAACCAGGGCCCACCGCCGGGCGCGGCCAGATAGAAAGTACCGCGGTAGTGAGCGGGGTCGTTCTCCCAGCCCGTAGAGAACAGCACAATGGCAACGCGGTCCTGCTCCAGGCACTGCGCGGGGTCCGTGGGGTCGGTGCAGGGCAAATCCAAAATCTGTTTGACGAACTTCTTGGCCGCGGCGCGCACATACTCGAAGGGCAGGCAGCCCGCACTGAAGTCGTTAGGGTGCTGGCTGCATTCGATGGGGTCCCGCTGCGCGGGCGTAGCGCCGTCGTAGGCCATGGAGACCGAGATGTCCAGGGCCAGAATCAGGTCCAGCGACGCGGCTTCGCCCACCGCGTCGGCCTCGACGGTGAAAGTGGGCACGCCGAACAGGCGCATGAACGCGGTCGGCACTTCGGCCTCGGCCCGAATCCACACCTTTTTGCGCCCGCGCGGGAAGCACAGGTATCGGTCGGGTACCTGGGTGGCGTCTTGGGCCGGGTCATCACACAGCGGCGTACCTCCGCCGTCCACATCAATGGAGGTGGCAATGGTCATGTCGGAGACTTCCACCCCGTTGAGGGCGATGGTCTCTTGCGCGGCGCGGCGCATGCCGGTCTTCATCTGCGTGATGGTGCTGTAATTGCTGCGGAACTGACCCGCGGCGGCCATAGCCGCGGCATCCACCGCGCGGCGCAGGTGGGCGCGGTAAATGAGATATTGGGCCAGGTCCAGGGCGAAGCCCGTGAAGGCCAGCATCACCAGAATGCCAATGGCGAAAATCACCAACAGTTGGGCGCGGGGTCGCGCGTGAAGACGCCGTCGCATCATGCACCATCCTCCCGCTAAGGGGTGGGGGTTGGAGCCGCGGAAAACAGCGGCATGAAGGTATAGACATGCAGGGGCAGCGGGTCGGGCACGAACGCGGTAATCCAGGGTAGCCCTAAGGTATGGTCATAGTTATAAAATATCTCAACCAGCACATAGCCGCTGCTGGTGTGCTGGGTAACCCCGCGATTGTTCAGTTCGTCCCGGATGTCTGCGTCGGAGAACGCGGAGGCATGATTGCCATACAGGCTCCAATAGCCCGTAGGCGCGGGGTGGCGACTGGTGACCACCGAGGCTGCGCCTTCGGTGAAGGTGAAGACGGAGATGACGATATCGTCGGTGGTGTCGTCTAAGGTCACCGCGGGCTTGTTTTGCTGCAGGGTGTTGAGGGCGATGAACGCGGTCTTGCAGTAGAAGTCGGTGGCACAGGGCGGGGGAGAGCCGGCGAAGCAGGCGGGGCTGGGTGCGGGCGTGCACGCGCTCTCCACGAAGCGGTAGTCGTCGTCGAGCGCGAAACGCGCCGCGTTGCGCGCCGCGACGACCAGGTTGGAGTATTCCAACATCCAGAAGCCGAATTCGACCAGGCCCGAGAAGATGATGAGCAAGGTCGAGAACAACAAGACAAGTTCGATGAGGCTTTGGCCTCGCAGGCGTTTGACGCGTCGCACAGCCACGGCCGACAACTCCCGGGAAAGATGGGCTGGTGTTGACATTATAGCACGATTGCCGGGCTGCTTTACGGGCGCTTTTTGCTTTCGATAAGGGCACTTATCAGAAGTGAAGATGTCTCGGACCCACGTGTGGGGCCCCCGGCGGCCTGCCCCATCGGCGCAGCAGGGCCAAGTGCTGACCACGGCCCGCGAGGTGCCCGGCCCGGCAGACTCGCGCCGCGTGTCCGCGCGGCGTGGCATGGTCTTGTCCGCCCACCACGACGCGGCGCGACCGGAGCCGGGCGCTCAAAACCGCCCCACCGTTGGCGTCGCACCGCGCCCCAGACCACCACCCTCGTGGTTCGCGGGACGACCGCGCGGCGACCGATAACCGGCAACGCCAGGCAACGCCAACCGGCCGCGCGCGGACCAGCCCCCTGCCCTACCCCGCTCAGGCCACGCGCCGCCACAGGCTGATGCTTTCGATATGATAAGTCTGAGGAAACATATCAAAAGGCGTCACCCGCACCAGGTGGTAGCCCGCCTTCTGCAACTGGCGCCCATCCCGGGCCAGGGTCGCGGGATGGCACGAGACATAGGCCAGCCACTCGGGCTGCAGCGCGACCAGGGCCTCCAGCACTTCGCGGCTCAGCCCGGCCCGCGGCGGGTCCACCACGGCCAGGTCAATGCGCTCCCCGCGGCGGGCCAGGTACGGCAAGGCCATCTCCGCGGGTGCTTCGTACAGTTCCACATGGTCGTACTCGGCCAGATTGACCTCGAAGTCGGCCACGGCCCAAGGGTCGTTTTCCACCGCAATCAACCGCCCCACCCGCGGCGCCAGGAACGCGCTGAACAACCCCCCGCCGCTGTACACCTCCAGCAGCGTGGCCTCCGCGCGCAATGGCAGGTGGCGCAGCAAATGGTCAATCATGGCCTCGGCCACACCCAGGTTCACCTGAAAGAAGGCCGTGGCCGACACCCGAAAAGGCCGCCCTTTGACCCGCTGCACCACATACGAGCGCCCGGCCAGCACGAAGGGCTCGCCGTCCGCGTTCAGGTACAGCATGGACACGGGCAGGTCCACGGTCAGGGGCGGCGGCTCGGGTTCCTCGCTCACCAGCACCACCAGGGCCTCGCCGTCCGCGCCGCTGCGCACATGCACCCGCCGAATGCCGCGCGCCGCGTCCGGGTTCTCGAACTGCAGCCGCGGCCACACCGCGGCCACGGTGTCGTCCAGCAACGGACAGGTTTCGATGGGCACCACGGTCTCGCCGTCGCCGGCCTTGTAGCCCAGCCGCCCCTCGGGCGCGATGTGAAACTGCGCGTGGTTGCGATAGCCCCAGGGTCGCGGCGAGGGCACCGTCGCGCCCACGGGCGGGTTGCGCAGTTGGCCGATGCGCTCCAGTTGGTCGCGCACGATGACGCTTTTGGCGGCCAGTTGCGCGGTATAGGCCACATGCTGGTAATGACAGCCGCCGCACACCCGGTAATGCGGGCACCGGGGCGGCACCCGGTCCGGCGCGGTCTCCTCCCACACCG
>WGAK01000037.1 GCA_015494815.1 Anaerolineales bacterium
GTGCAGAAATTCCAAATTTGGCGATTGTGCGGTGCAAAGCCCCCACTCCCGGGCCAAAAATCGGCTTCGAACGGGGAAGCCTCTCCCACCGCGCATCAGTTTTTGCGGCCAAAAAAGAGAGCGCCTCCCACTTCCAACTCATATTTGGAATTGCTGGCCCTGGTGGGTGACGGTTTCATCGTCGGAGACGCTCCCGCGCAAGGGAGGGGGCGGATAAAGCAGGGGTGTGTCCCCGCAAGGCCGGGATGCTTGCTGGCAACTACGCCCTGCGTGCCTGGCGTCGTCTCGCACGCGCCCTGCGCGAGAGGGCCGCGCGCAGTCCCTCCGAGGCGCCGTGCCCATACCCCCGCGTGGCGAACGAGCACCGGCGGTTCGCTTCCTTATGCTCGCGCCTGCCCGCCCCTCGTGGGGCATCCCCATAGCGATTTCGCCGTTCGTCGCTGCTTGACAGGCCCTGGCCTTGCTTCTATAATTGAAGCGCCAATGTGCGCTGGTGCTGGAATTGGCAGACAGGCGTGCTTGAGGGGCACGTGCCCGTAAGGGCGTGCGGGTTCAACTCCCGCCCAGCGCACCAGGTCGTGCAACCGCCCACTTCGGGCGGTTGTTCCTTTTGTCAACCGTGGAGGAACTCGATGCGACAGTGGCTATGGCGCGCTTGGGTGGGCATGGTGGCCTTGGGATGGCTGGCCGCGTGCGCTTCCCCACCGCAAGCGGCCCAACCGTCGGCCCCGGCACCGCGCGCCTCGCAGGTCGCGGTGCCGCCAACCGCACCCCCACCGCGCGCACCGACTTCCCCTGCAACGCCGTCGCCTACAGGCATGCCGTGCGTCATGGTGGCTCAGCCGGCCACGCCCCACGACGCGAGCGCGTATCTGCTGCCGCAGGACCATGTGCGAGGCTCGGCCCAGGCGCCGGTGGTGCTGGTTGTGTACGCGGATTTCCAATGCCCCGGCTGTGCGGTCCTGGCCCAGGTACTGGCCCGCCTGCAGCAGGAGTTCGGCCCGCAAGTGGCCGTGGTGTACCGTCACTTCCCCCTGGCAGCGGACAACGACAAGGCCCTGCTGGCCGTGCAGGCCGCGGAAGCCGCCGCCCAGCAAGGTGCGTTTTGGGCCTTGCACGACGCGCTGTACACCCGCCAGGACGAATGGGCCGACTTGTCGCCCGACGCGTTCCGGGCCTGGCTGCGCACTACCGCCGAGGAACTGGGGCTTGACGCCGACCGCTTGCTGCGTGAGATGGACGACCCCGCGCGTGTCGCCCAGGCCCAGGCTGCCTGGGAGCAGGGACGGGCCGCCGGCCTGGCCGCCGTGCCGGTGGTGTTCGTCAATGGCCGACCTTACACCGGTCCGCCCGATTACGCGGGATTGCGCGCAGTGGTGGCCCTGGCCTTGCTGGCCCAGCGCCAGTTCGCGTCCTGTCCGCCGTGGGTCATCGAGCCCGGTCGGCTCTATCGGCTGACGCTGCAGACCGACCGCGGGCCGGTGGTTATGGCGCTCGATTCGTCCGAGGCGCCCCAGGCCGTCAACAGTCTGGTCTTCTTGGCCCAGCAGGGTTGGTTCGATGCCATGCCGGTTTATCGGGTGGAACCGGGGCAGGCCGTGTATTGGGGGGACCCTTCGGGAACGGGCTACGGCCACGCGGGATATTTCTTCGCCCTGGAATTGCAGCCCACCATGCGCTACGACGCGGCCGGGTGGGTGGGGCTGGTCAACGAAGGTCCCGATACCAACAGCAGTCGCTTTTTCATCACCCTGGGCCCCCGCCCCGCGTGGGACGGCCGCTTTACGCGCGTCGGACGGGTGGTGCAGGGCCTGGACATTCTGCAAGCCCTGCCCGCCTGGGACGGCCTGCAGCCGGGCGCGTCCGGCCCGCCGTTGGTGGCCCAACAGGCCCAGGTCCAGGCCCTCGCCGAGGGGGCGCCGTGAGGGGCGCGGCTGGTATAATCCCTCGCAACACGGTGCATAGGAGGCGTACATGACTTTGGGCACGCCGCGGACGCGTCTCGTCGGGGCGCGACTGCGTTTGCCGTTGGTGTTGTTGCATGTGGTGTTGTTGGTGGCCGCGGTGTTGGCCGGTTTGCAACGCATGGGTTGGTCTGTGTCCTGGCCGCCGGCCGCGTTCGCGGCCTATCACGGCCCTTTGATGACGGTGATGTTCTTCGGTGGGTTGATTGCCCTGGAGCGGGCCGTGGCGCTGGGCCGGTTGCCCCTGTATGCCGCCCCGGTGTTGCTGGGCTCGGCCGGCATCGTATGGCTGCTGGGCGCGCCCCTGGGCGTGGTGCAGGCCCTGGCCGCGCTGGGGGCCGCGGTGTTCGCGGTGGTGGCCTGGGTGATGGTGCAGCATCATCGTGCCCTTTACACCGAGACCATGGGCCTGGGCATCGTGGCTTTCGCCATCGGCACCGCGTTGTGGGCCTGGGGGCACCCCCTGAGCCGGGTCATCTGGTGGTGGGTGGCCTTTTTCGTGCTCACCATTGCGGGTGAGCGCCTGGAGTTGGGGCGCTTGACCGGTGCCGCGCAGCGTTACGGCCACTTGTTCCGCGGCGGGCTGGTGTTGACGCTGGTGGGGCTGCTTTTGGCCGAGGTGTGGCCGCCCGGCGGCGTACGGCTGTACGCGTTGGGCACCCTGGTGCTGGGGCTGTGGCTGCTCAAATACGACATTGCCCGCTTCACCATTCGGCAGCCGGGCTTGCCGCGCTTCGCGGCCGCGTGTTTGCTCAGCGGCTATTTCTGGCTGATTTTGGGCGCGGCGGTTATCGTGGTGGTCGGGTTCGTGCAGGGCGGGTTGCTCTACGACGCGGCCCTGCACGCGGTGATGCTGGGCTTCGTGTTCGCGATGGTGTTCGGTCACGCGCCCATCATCTTTCCCGCGCTGTTGGGCCTGCCCATTCGCTTTCATCCCGCGTTGTACCTGCCCCTGGCCGTGCTGCACCTTTCGCTGCTGATGCGCTTTGCCGCGGATTTGCTGCACTCCCCGCTGGGACGGCGCTGGGGCGGTATGTTCAACGCCATCAGCATCGCCTTGTACTTCGGCATCATGGTGGTGGTGCGGGTGGTGGACATGCTCCGCGGCCGGCCCGCGCAAGCCGCGTAGGCCATCGGCGAGGCAGGGCCATGACGGTTTCCATCTTGTCGCCCATTCGGCATTATCGGGTGCGTACCGAGGTCTTCGAAGGCCCGCTGGATTTGCTGTTGCAACTCATCCAGCGCATGGAACTGGACATCACCCGCCTGGCCCTGGCCCGCATCACCGACCAGTACCTGGCCGAAGTGCGCGCGCTGGAGAATCGTTCCCCCGAGGAAATGTCCGCGTTTTTGAGCGTGGCCGCGCGGCTGCTCTACATCAAATCGCAGGCTTTGCTGCCCCGCCCGCCCGAACCCGAGCAGCCCGAGGAAGACGACCCCGGCGAGGCCCTGCTGGAGCAGTTGCGCCGCTATCGGCGCTACAAGCGGGCCGCGGCCTGGTTGGCGCAGCGTCAGGCCCAGGGCCTGCGCACCGTGCCGCGGGTCGCGCCGCCACCGCCTGTGCCGCTAACCCCGCGGCTCGACCTGCGCGGCCTCACCGTGGCCGACCTGCACGCCGCAGCCCGGCGTTTGCTCTTGCCCCCGCCGCCTCAGCCTTTGGGCGTGACCCTGCAGCCGCCGCGCGTCACCGTGCGCGACAAAATCCGGGCGATTTTCGCGGCGCTGCGGCGTCGGGGACGCACCTCGTTCTTCCGCCTGTTGCGCCGCCGCCCGCGGGCCGAAGTGCCCGTGACCTTCCTGGCCCTGCTGGAGTTGGTCAAGCGGCGTATCGTGCGGGTGCAGCAGCCGCATTTGTTCGCCGATATTACCGTCGAGGCCGCGGGTCCTTTGCCCGACAACACCGACTTGCCCACCGAGTTCGAGTGACGGCCGGCGGGCCTTGGCGGGCCCATTTCCGTTGCAGGAGGTGCCTTATGCCCCGTTTCGTTGATTTGTCGGCCCCCATCGCGCCTTCGCCGCCGCAAACGCCGCCTTTCTTGCGCATCGAAATCGAATATCACGACCATCAGGCCGGCGCGGCTCAGGCCCAGGCGCTGCTGCGCGTGCCGCCCACGGTCTTCCGCCGGCAGGAGGGCTGGGCCACCGAGACCATCACCCGCTTAGGCACCCACGACAGCACGCACGTGGACGCGCCCTATCACTACAACCGCGTCATTCAAGGCAACCCCGCGCCCACCATTGACGAGTTGCCCCTGGAGTGGTTCTTTCAGGATGGCGTGGTGCTGGACATGACTCACAAGGCCGACGGCGACCCCGTGACCGTGGCCGATGTGCAGCGCGAACTGGACCGTATCGGCTATCGCCTCAAGCCCCTGGACATCGTCCTGGTGCGCACGGGCCGCGATGCGTATTACGACGCGCCCGATTACCTGTTTCGGGGCCCCGGCGTGACGCCCGAGGCTACGGTGTGGCTGTATGAGCAGGGTGTGCGGGTCATGGGCATTGACGCCTGGGGCTGGGACGAGCCTTTAGACCGGCAGGCGCGTAAGGCGCTGGAAGCCGGGGGCGGGCCGGGCATCTTCTGGGCCGCGCACCAGGTGGATTTGCCCTACGCGCAAATCGAGCGTCTGGTCAATCTGGCCGCGCTGCCGCCGTTTGGCTTCAAGGTGGCGTGTTTTCCGCTGAAAATTCGTCGCGGCAGCGCCGGCCCCGCGCGCGTGGTGGCCATCGTGCCCGACGAAGCCTGAGCCATTGCCCGCGCGCCGGCCCCACTGGAGGTGTTCCCCATGCGTAACCCTGATGCTCAAGCGACGACCGGCTTGTCCATCGCCGAACCCCGTTTTCGGGTGCATGTGCCCACGCGGCGCAATGCGCGCTTGCAAAAAGTCATGGCCGCGGTAGATGCTGACGCGGCGTTGTACGCCCTGTGGGTGGCGCAGAATGTCAACGCGGTCACCCGGCTGGGCATGTCGGACCACGGGCCTGTGCACATGCACCTGGTGGCCAATCTGGCCCTGCACCTGCTGCGGCTGCTGATGAAGCGCGGGGTGCAGCCCTCGGCCGTCACCGACCACGGCCTGGAGCCCGACGACGCGGAGGTCATCGTCACCCTGGCCGCGCTGTTGCACGATGTGGGCATGAGCATCCACCGCAGCAATCACGAGGAATATAGCCTCATCATCGCGGACCGCAAGTTGCCCGCGCTGCTCGAACCGGCCTACCCCGACCCGGCCCGGCGGGCGCTGGTGCAAGCCGAGATTCTGCACGCCATCATTTCGCACCGCAAGGGCGGACGACCGCTCACTCTGGAAGCCGGTGTGGTGCGGGTGGCCGACGCGCTAGACATGGCCAAGGGACGCTCGCGCATCCCCTTCGAGCGGGGCGAGGTGAACATTCACTCGGTTTCGGCCATGGCCATCGAAGATGTGCAAATCGAGGAAGGTCAAGACAAGCCCATTCGGGTGCACATCTGGCTGCGCAACTCCGCGGGGATTTTTCAGGTGGATTCGCTGTTGAAGGAAAAACTCAAGGGCTCGGGTCTGGAGCCCTATGTCGAGGTGTTGGCCGAAACCGTGGGGCAAGAAGAGCCGTTGGTGCGCACCTTCCGCTTTTGACCGCGGCGGTTGCAGCCCCAGGCGCGGCCGGGCCCTTTCGCACCCGCCGCGCAGGGGCCATGCGAATGTTGCCGAAATCCGCGAACGGGCGGTCTTGGGGCGCAGAGCCTGAAGTGACTTTGGAGGCATGGGCGGGTTGGGGCTTGGAAGAACAGCCAACACCCCTGGCGTGTCATGGCGAGCCGCCACAGGCGGCGAAGCCATCTCCTGCGTGGGCCCGGCGAGGGCCTGGGCGTCTCGCGAGACGGCATAGGCTCCTGTCTGACGGCGTCAGGAGATTGCTTCGGGCGCTTCGCGCCCTCGCAACGACACATGCGAGGATGCCTGCCGCGGACAGTAGGTCGCACTTGA
>WGAK01000038.1 GCA_015494815.1 Anaerolineales bacterium
CTACAACACCCGGGTGGTGGTGGCCCGGGAGCCGTTCTTGCAGGCCTGCCGCCGGGCCGAACTGTTCGCCAGCGAGGGCAACAACATCGTCCGGCTGGAGATTCAGCCGGGCACCGACGCGCCGGGCGTGCTGGTGGTCAGCGGTGCGGCCGACGAGGTGGGCGAGGGCGAAACCCGCTTGACCGCCGCGGTGGACGGCGAGGGCCTGACCATTGCCTTCAACGCCAAATTCTTGCGCCAGGCCTTGGAGGTCATCCCCACGCCCGACATGGCCCTGGAACTCATCGCGCCCGAAAACCCCGGCGTGCTGCGCCCTGTGGGGCGGGACGACTTCTTGCACCTCATCATGCCGGTCAAACTCTGAGCGCGCGGCCGACCGCGCCTGATGCACGCGCCCCGGGCCTTGGGTTCGGGGCGCGTGTGGTTTGGGATGCTTTTCGGGCCGGGCATGGGTCGCGCATAAGATAGATTTCTACGAGAAAAATCTTTCTTATCTTGACGCCAGCCCGCAAGGGGCTTATAATGAAATCATCATAGGCTCGGATTCCCGATGGAGGTAGCACTTATGACCTTTCAACTCCCCGACTTGCCCTACGGTTATGACGCCCTGGAGCCCTACATTGACACCTGCACCATGTTCATCCACCACACCAAGCACCACGCGGGTTACACCAACAAGTTGAACGCCGCGCTGGCCAAGCATCCCGAATGGGAAGGCAAGGCCATCGAGGCGATTTTGGCGGACCTGGCCGCGGTGCCCGCGGACATCCGCACCGCGGTGCGCAACAACGGCGGCGGCTTCTACAACCACAGCCTGTTTTGGACCATCATGAGCCCCAACGGCGGCGGCGAGCCCACGGGCGCGTTGCGCGCGGCCATCGAAGCGGCTTTTGGCAGTTTCGACGACTTTCGGGCCCGCTTCACGGCCGCGGCCAAGACCCGCTTCGGCTCAGGCTGGGCCTGGCTGGTGGTGACCGACGACGGCGGTCTGGCCGTGGGCAGCACGCCCAATCAAGACAACCCCCTCATGCGCGGGGTGTCCGATTTCGTGGGAACCCCCATCTTGGGCCTGGATGTGTGGGAGCACGCCTACTACTTGCGCTACCAGAACCGCCGCCCTGCGTACATTGACGCGTGGTGGCATGTGGTCAACTGGGACGAGGTGGCCCGGCGTTACGAAGCCGCGCGTCAGGCTTGAGCCCTACGAGCGCCCTCCTCATCCACCCCCGGAGCCTCGGCTTCGGGGGTTTTTGCGTTCCCTTTGGGGTACAATTCTCGTATCGTTAGCAGAATGCCCAACCCATCACCGAGGTGACACGCATGAGTTTCTTTGCCGGTTTGGGCTACGAATCCTACGACCGCCGTTACTCGGACCGGGAACTGGCCGTCCGGCTGGCGCGTTACTTTCGCCCTCACGCCCGCCGTCTGGTAGGGGCCGCGGTGCTGATTGCCGCGGCGTCGGCCCTGGCCACGGGTACGCCGGTGCTGTTCTCCATGATGGTCAACGCCATGGCCACCCACATGGCCTGGCGCGAGGTCTACCTGCTGGCCGGGGGGATGACGCTCTTGGGCCTGGGCGTGTGGCTGGTCAACTGGGGTCGTCGGCGGCTGCTGGGCACCGTTATCGCGGATGTGACCTACGCGATGGCCACCGACGCCATTCAAGCCGTGCTGCATCACGACATGGCCTTCTTCGACCAGCACGCGTCGGGGCGGGTGGCCTCGCGCATCGTCAACGACACCAAGGAAATCGGCCAGGTGGTGACTTTGCTGGCCGACTTCGTGGCCCAAATGCTGCATGTGCTCTTGCTGGCCGTGTATCTGGTGGCCATCGAGTGGCGCCTGGGCCTCACGGCCATTACCCTCATGCCCGTGCTCTTCTTGCTGGCCTGGGGGTTTCGGCGCTGGGCCCGTCGCGTCACCTTCGCGGGGATGCGGGCCCTGGCCACGGTCAACAGCACCATCAAGGAGACCCTGGCCGGCATCGCCACGGCCAAAATCTTCCGCCAGGAAGCCGCCATCTACCGCGAGTTCGACCAGGCCAACCGCCAGTCTTATCGGGTCAACCTGGTGCGGGGTTGGAGCCTGGCCATCGTCTTCCCCGTGCTCAGCGTGGTGAGCGGCCTGGGCAGCGCGTTGCTGCTCTACCTGGGCGGCCGGGGCGTGTTGCGCGGCAGCATCACCGCGGGCGACTGGATGCTGTTCTTGTTGAGCATGGAGCGCTTCTGGTTCCCCATGGCCAGCCTGTCCGCGTTCTGGTCCCAGGTGCAAGGGGGGCTGGCCGCGGCCGAGCGGGTTTTCGCCCTGATGGATGCGCCGCGGCAGGTGCGTCAGACCGACCGGCGGCCCGTGCCCCGGCTGCGGGGCGACATCCGCTTCGAGCGGGTGACCTTCGCCTACATTCCGGGCCAGCCCGTGCTGCAAGACTTCTCGCTGCACATTCGCCCGCGCGAAACCGTGGCCCTGGTGGGGCACACGGGCGCCGGCAAGAGTTCCATCGCCCGCCTGGTGGCCCGGTTGTA
>WGAK01000039.1 GCA_015494815.1 Anaerolineales bacterium
CGGTGGACGCGGTGCTGGATTTCTTCGTGCGCAAATACCTGGACGACCCGGCCTTTGCCCAGCGGGTGGACGACGCGGTGCTGCGCATTTTGACCCTCAAGTTTCGGCTGTACGGCGACTTCACCCTGGGCGCGGCGCAGCGTCCTCAAAACACCCTCGAGGGCATCGGCCAGCGCGACGAGGTGGCCTTTCGCGTGGCCCAGCGCGCGGCAACGCTGTTGGACCCTTCGCTGCTGGACTTCCCCGATGTGTTGCCCGCGCCGCCCGGCCGCAACGACCACCTGTTGTTCATCGTGGACACCTACACTTTTCGGCTGTGCAGCACGTGCCCGGCCCAGGCCGTGCCCGACCCCGAGGCTTTTCGCACCCGGGTGTTGCAGTTGTACGGCCCGCGGGCCCAGGGCCTGGTCAACCCCGACAACCTGGCCGTGTTCACCGCGCTGGACCTGGCCCACTGGCTGGCCGCGCCCTACGCGGAGCCCAACGCGGCGCTGGATGCGGCCCTGCGCGCGGCCGATTGGGTGGTGCTGGTGGTGTTGGACCCGTCGGAGCAGCGGGCCGACGGTCAGGCCATCCCGCGTTTGCTGGAAGAGGCGCCCGAGCGGTTGCGCAACAAGAAGGTGGTGGTGTTCGCGTTCCAGGCGCCCTACGCGTTGGCCGCGGGGCACCTGGCCAATGTGACCGCGTACTATGGCCTGTATGGCAAAACGCCCGCGTTCGTGGATGTGGCCGTGCGCCTGCTGTTCCAGGAGGTGCTGCCCCAGGGCGCGTCGCCGGTGTCGGTGCCCGAAATCGGCTACGACATTGCCCGGGTCACCCAGCCCGACCCCGAGCAGACCATCTCGTTGGTGCTGGAGGTCATCGGCCCGGCCGAAGCCACGCCCACGCCTCCGCCGTCCAACGAGCCGTGGCGCCTGCCCAAGGGGCAACTGGTCGCGGTGCACACCTCGGTCATCACCGATTACAACGGGAACCCCGTGCCCGACGGCACCCCCGTGCGCTTCGTGCTGACGCTGGTGGGCAGCGACACGGTCTTGCAGCGCACCGAAGTGAGCACCCAGGGCGGCCGGGCCCGCGGTTCGCTGGTGCTCGACACCGCGGGCCTGGTGGAAATTCAGGCCGAGGCCGGCGAGGCTCGCTCGGCCGTGCTGCAGGTGGAGGTGCTGGGCGCGCCTCCCACGCCTTCGCCGGCCACGGCCACGGCGACGGCCGTGCCTTCGCCCACGCCCACCGTCGCGCCGCCGGTGGTGGCGCATCCCCCGCGGCCGCCGTGGGGCTGGCGGCTGGCCGCGCTGGCCTGGGCGACCCTGTGGAGCCTGGCCGCGGCCGGCGCGGCCTGGCGCTGGGTGGCGCAGGAGACCGGCCGCCGCCTGTGGGCCTATCGCTACGCGCTGGCCGTGTTCGGCGGCGCGTGGCTGGCCTACGCGTTGGGCTGGGTGGTAGGCGCCTGGCACCTCGCGCCTCAGGGCCCCCTTTATGGACGCATGTTGGTCGTGTTGCTGGCGGGTAGCGCGGTGGGCGGCCTGCTGGTTCGCCTCTGGCACCGCCGCGAGTTGTGATTTCCCCCAGGAGGTGACCCTCGATGGAAGCCCTCAAGCAGCGCATTTTGGCGGAAGGGAAACATTTGGGGCATGGCATCCTCAAGGTGGACAGTTTCCTCAATCACCAGGTGGACCCCGCGTTGATGATGGCCTGCGGTGAAGCCTTTGCCCGGCGCTTCGCCGGGGTAGGGGCCACCAAAGTGCTGACCGCGGAGATTTCGGGCATTGCCCCGGCCCTGGCCACGGCCTATCATCTGGGCGTCCCGCTGGTGTTCGCGCGCAAACACAAGCCCATCACCATGCCCGAAGAAGTCTTCCTCACCTACACCCCCTCGCCGACCAAGGGGCGCATTGTGGAGTTGATGATTTCGCCCGAATACATTCGCGCCGGCGACCGGGTGCTCATCATTGATGATTTTCTGGCCAGCGGCGCGACCATTTTGGGCCTGGCCCGGCTGGCGCAAACCGCGGGCGCGCAGGTGGTGGGTGTGGGTGCGCTCATCGAAAAGACCTTCGAGCAAGGCCGCGCCCGGCTGACGCGCGAACTGGGCGTGCCAATCGTGAGCCTGGCGCGCATCGCCCGCTTCGAGGGCGACCGCATCGTGTTCGCGGCGGACGATGCCGCGCAGGAGGCGACGGCATGAGTCGGCACGACACCATCGTGGTGCTGGACTTCGGCGGGCAATACGCGCAACTCATTGCCCGCCGCGTGCGGGAGGGCGGCGTCTACAGCGAACTGCTGCCCTGGGACGCGCCCGAAGCCGAGGTCATGGCCTTGGCGCCCAAAGGCTTCATCTTGTCGGGCGGCCCGGCATCGGTCTACGCGGCCGGCGCGCCGCAAATTCCCCCTTATGTGCTGCGCAGCGGCCGGCCCGTCTTGGGCATTTGCTACGGCATGCAGGCCCTGGCCCACGCGCTGGGCGGGCGGGTGGCGCCTGCGACCCGCCGGGAATATGGCCTGGCCACTTTGGAGGTCGTCCGCCCCAACCCTTTGCTGCCGCCGGGCGAGCATCAGGTCTGGATGTCGCACGGCGACCGCATCGAAGCCCTGCCGCCGGGGTTCGAGGTGCTGGGCCGCACGGCCAACAGCCCCATCGCGGCCATGGGCGACCTGACCCGCCAGTACTACGGCGTGCAGTTCCACCCCGAGGTGCAGCACACGCCCATTGGCGCGACGCTATTGCGGCGTTTCGCGGTGGATATCGCGGGCGCCCGGCCGACCTGGACCCCCGCGCACATGATTGAGGACATCGTGGCCCAGGTGCGGGCCCAGGTGGGCCCGGAGCCCGTGCTGGCCGCGGTCAGCGGCGGTGTGGATTCGGCCGTGGCGACCGCGTTGGTGCATCGGGCCGTGGGGCCGCAGTTGCGCGCCGTGTTCGTGGACACCGGCTTGTTACGCGCCGGCGAGGCCGACGAGGTGGCCCAGGCCCTGCGGGACGCGCTGGGCGTAGACCTGACCGTGGTGGACGCGCGGGCGCGCTTCTTGGGCGCGCTGCGCGGGGTGACCGACCCCGAGGCCAAGCGGCGCATCGTGGGCGAGGTGTTCATCCGGGTGTTCGAGGAAGCCGCCCGGCGGCTGGGCCAGCCCCGTTTTTTGGTGCAGGGCACCATTTACCCCGATGTCATCGAGTCGCGCGCGGCCGAGCGCCCCCACGCGGCCAAAATCAAGACCCACCACAATGTGGGCGGGCTGCCGCCCGATATGACTTTCCAACTGGTGGAGCCGCTGCGCTATTTGTTCAAAGACGAGGTGCGGCGCTTGGGCGAAGCCCTGGGCCTGCCCGAGAGCCTGGTGTGGAAGCAGCCCTTCCCCGGGCCGGGGCTGGCCGTGCGTTGTTTGGGCGAGGTTACGCCCGAGCGACTGGCGACGCTGCGGCAGGCCGATGCCATCTTTCGGCAGGAATTGCGCGCGGCCGGGCATCTGGGCAAACCGCGGGCCGACGCGCCCCAACCCCGCGTGGCGCAGGCGTTCGCGGTGCTGCTGCCCGTCAAAGCCGTGGGCGTGATGGGCGACCAGCGCACCTACCACGAGGTGGTGGCCTTGCGCGCGGTGGTGACCGAAGACTTCATGACCGCGGATTGGGCCCGCCTGCCCCACGACCTGCTGGCCCGGGTCGCCAATCGCATCGTCAACGAAGTGCCCGGCGTCAACCGCGTGGTCTACGACATCACCTCCAAGCCGCCGGGCACCATCGAGTGGGAGTGAGGGCCGTGCTATAATGCCCAACCGGACGCCGCGTTCGTCACGCCCGCCTCGGTTTTGCCTATGCGAGATATTCACTTCGTCGTCTTTCAGCACACCACAGGCCGCACCCCCGCGGCCTGGCCTGCCCATTGGATGGGCGTCGCGCCGCGTGAGGCCCATCGCCAGCGTCGCCGCGAGACGCTGCTGGTGGTGGCCGACTTCTTCGGCTCCGCGCGGCCCGACTTGCGCGCGCAAGAGCGCCTGCTCCAGCGCGGCGCGCGGGCCTACTTCCAGACCGGCGGCCCGGTGACCGCAGCCCTCAAGGCCCTGACCGCAGATTTGCATCGCGAGTTGCAGAACGCCAATCGCCGCTTGCGCGGCCGCGGGCGGCAGGTGCTGGCCCGCCTGGCCGTGTGGGTGTGGAAGGGTTCGCAGGTGTATCTGGCTCTGGTGGGGCCGTGGCAGGTGCATGTGCTGGCTCCCCAGCGTCAGGTGTTCCCCCCTGACCCGGAGAATTGGGGCGCGCCCCTGGGCCTGACCGCGGCAGAGCCGTGGGTGGACTATCACCGGCTGGACGGTGACACGGGCCCGTGGCTGCTGGCCGCGGAACCGTTGCCCCCCGGCCTGGCGTGGGACGCGCTGTTGGGGCCGGACCCCAAACCCGCCCTGGCCGACGCGCTGCGCCGCAGTCCGCACCCCGTGCGTGGGGTGTGGCTGGATGCCCAGCCCGGTAGCGGCCAGATGCAGCGGGACGATGTGCAGGCACCCTGGTCGCGCACCGAGGCCGCGCCCCCCACCATGGCCCCGGCCGACACCGGCCCCACGCCCAGGGCCGACACGCCGGCCGCCGCAGCCGAGGCGAAGTCGGAGCCCCAGGCCAAAGCTCAGGCCAGAGCCGAGGCTTCTGCGCCGGCCGAGACCGCGCCCTCGCCTCGCATCGCCGCGCCCGGACGGACGCGGCGCGGCAAACCCCGCCGTGCCGCCGCGTCGCGGCGTCGGCGCGATGCGGCCTGGTTGCGCCGCCTGGCGGCCTGGGTGCAGACCGGTTACGCGCGGCTGCCCCGCCTGCCCGCGGGCGTGTGGCTCTTCCTGGCCGTGGTGGTGCCGCTGGCCGTGACGGCCGCGTCGGTGGCCGTGTATGTGCGCAAGGGCAATGCCGTGCGGCAGGCCCGTTGGCTGGCCGTGGCCCAACAGCACGCGGCCGAGGCGCAGGCCGCGGCCGACCCCCTGGCCCAGCGCGAAGCCTGGGCCCAGGCGCTGGTCGCCATCAATGAGGCGGCCCGCTATGGCGATGACCCCGCGGTCACGGCCCAGCGGGAGCAAATCCTGCAAGCCTTAGACGCCCTGGACGGCACCCGCAGGCTGGCCTTTCGGCCGCTGATTGTGGGCCATCTGGGCTCGGATGTACGGCTGACCCGGGTGGTTGTGGGGGTGGACGATTTGTACGCGCTGGATGCGGCCCAAAACCGCATCTGGCGCTTCCGTTGGACCGACAGCGACGCTTTTCGCTATGAGCACGACCCGCGCTTTCGCTGTCGCGCGCAGCGGTATGGCA
>WGAK01000040.1 GCA_015494815.1 Anaerolineales bacterium
CGGAGGTGGCCGCCGGTGCGGCGGTCGGGGGCGCGGCGGGCGCGGGCGTGGCCGACGGCGTCGCGGCCTCGGTGGGGCTCGCGGGCACCTGCACGGTGCGGCGCCGCGGCTGCACCGGCGTAATGCCCGGAATCTTCATCCACGCATCCACCACCTGCCGCCAGGTGTATTCGTAGGTGCGGCTGTTGTCAATAATGACATCCGCGCGGGCCCGTTTGAGGGACTGGGGAGGTTGGGCCATGATGCGCTGCCGGGCCTCGTCCGCGTGCATGCCCCGCTGCTTGATGAGCCGCTCCATTTGCACTTCGGGGGGCGCGTCCACCACCCAGATGGCGTCGCACAGTTTGTGCAGGCCCGACTCCAGCAACTTGATGGCCTCAATGACCACCACCTTGTGGGGTGTGTTGCGCACCAGGTAGTGGATGGCCTGCTCCACCAACGGGTGGATGATGGCCTCCAGTTGGGCCAGGGCTTCGGGGTCGCCGAACACGATACGCCCCAGTTTGCGGCGGTCAATCTCACCGTCGGGGCCCACAATCCAGCGGCCGAAGGTTTCGACCACCGGCGCGTAGCCCGGCGCGCCGCGGGCAATGGCCCGATGGGCCAGCCGGTCCGCGTCAATGCCGTAAGCGCCCAGATGCTCCAGCATCTTGCGCACCACGCTTTTGCCCGTGGCGATGTTGCCGGTCAAGCCAATGACATATTTGTCGGGGAAAACTCTCGACATGGACGAAACCTCGCGGGGAAAAATCGCGCCGAACAACCACGATAATATGTTATCACGAATAGCGCCGTCTTCCAAGGGCGCGCGGCAATGTTGCCCCTGGCTTCGGGTCAGGCGCCAGGCCCCAGGCGTCGGCGGGCAGGGCCCAAAGCGCGGCAGAGCCGCGGCCTTCCCCCGCGTGTCGCGGCGCGGGAACCCCGCGCCCCGTAGGGGTGACCGGCTCGGTCGCCCGCCCGGCTGCCCAGGCCGTCATCGCGGCCGCCGTCTCGGCAGGACGGCCAACGCCCCCGCGGACACGCGTCGCAACGCGCTCGCGGGGGCGGCGGTGGACACACGCCTCGCGCGCGACGCGCGGGCCGAAGCGACGGCGCGTGTCCAGACCGGCAGCCGGGGGATGGACGATGCTCAGGCCTGGGCCGAGGCCGGAGCGGCTATCACGGCGTCGCGAGCCCGCGGGTGGGGCAGGCGTCCAATCATGGACCACGGCCCCGTCCAGGTGATGGTCACGGGCAGGATGCGGCCCTTCAAATCCCGGTCGCTCTCGACGAACACCAGTTTGTTTTGCGGCGTGCGCCCCTTCCAGCGGCCCTTGACCTTTTCCTCGAACAGCACTTCCACGGTGCGGCCCAGGTAGCGGCGGTTGATTTCGGCCGCAATGTCTTTCTGCAGCGCTTCGATGAGCCGAAAGCGCCGCCACTTTTCCTCTTCGGGCACATCGTCGGGCAAACGCCGGGCCGCCACCGTGCCCGGCCGCTGGGAATAGCGCGCCAGGTGCACCACATCCAACTTCAACTCGGCCAGCAGGTCGTAGGTACGCTGGAATTGGGCCTCGGTCTCGCCCGGAAAGCCGACGATGACATCGGTGGCGATGGCCACCTCGGGGATGATGGCCCGAATGCGCGCCACCAGGCGGCGATAGTCGTCGGCCGTGTAGCCCCGCTTCATGCGGCGCAGCACCTCGTCGTCGCCGGCCTGCACCGGCACCTCGATGTGGGGCATCACCTTGGGCAGCGCGGCCACGGTCTCCAGCAGTTCGTCGGTCATCCAGTTGGGGTGCGAGGTCAGGAAGCGGATGCGCTCCAGGCCCTCGATGTCGTGCAAAAGGCGCAGCAGTTGGGCCAGGTTGGGGCCGTCGGGGATGTCCTTGCCGTAGCGGTCCACGATTTGGCCCAAGAGGGTGATTTCCTTGACCCCCTGGGCCACCAGTGCCCGGGCCTCGGCCACGATGGTGCCCACCGGGCGGCTGCGCTCCACCCCACGGCGATAGGGGATGATGCAGAAGGTGCACGCGTGGGAGCAGCCGTACACCACGGGCACGAACGCGCTCACCACCCGGCCCTGCAGATGGCGGGGCAGCAGCAGGTCACCGTCCATCAAGGCCCAGCGTTGCCGGGTGGCCGCGTCCTCCTGGGCCTTGACCTGGTTTTGGGTCAAGAAGGCCACCAGGGGCTCGGGGTCCGAGGGCGGCGAGAACACATCCACGAAGGGGAAACGCTGCTTGAGGCGCTCGTGGCCGCGCACGCCCACCAGGCAGCCCATCAGGTTGATGACCAGGTCGGGCTTGCGCGCCTTGAGCGGCCGCAGCGACATCAGCCGGCCATACGCCTTGTCTTCCGCGCTCTGGCGCACCACGCAGGTGTTGAGCACGATGACATCCGCGTCCTCCGGTCGGTCGGTCCAGTCGTACCCCAAACGCTCCAGCGCGGCCCCCACCCGCTGGGAGTCCGCGATGTTCATCTGGCAGCCGGCCGTCCAAATGGTATAACGCTTGCCCATGCGTCGTCCTCGGGTCCGAAGATGATGACCCGCGCGGCGGGTCTGGGTTCATTATACCGTAGCCGCCAAGCCCGGGCCCTTTGGTATACTTGAAAGGACGCACGCAAATGTTGCCGAAGGGTATGTCCGCGGTGATAAATCTCACCCATCCCCCGATGAGCCTCGCTACGCTCGGCTCATCTGCCCCCTTCCCTCTCTTAGAAAGAGAGGGAAGGGGGCGGCTTCGGCGGCGCAAGAGCGCCGCCGAAGCGGGGGTAGGAAGAGATCCAGCCAGGCGAATCGCCCTTGAACGCTGCATCCCAAAGCAGCACCCCAGGTACCGCGCTCCAAAACCGCCCGTTGGCGAATTCCGGCAACTTCTGCGCGCACTCTACTTGAAATACCCTTCCATCCCCGAGGAGGCGCTATGCGACATCGGCACGGTTTGGTCGAGGTCATCGCCGGGCCCATGTTCAGCGGCAAGACCGAGGAACTCATCCGGCGATTGCGGCGGGCGGTGATTGCCCGCCAGAAGGTGCAGGTGTTCAAGCCCGCGCTGGACGACCGTTACAGTGCGACCCATGTGGCCTCGCACGACGGCGACCAGTTCCAGGCCGAGCCCGTGGCTTCGGTGGACGACCTGGCCGCGCGCATTGCGCCCGACACCACGGTGGTGGGCATTGACGAAGCCCAATTCTTCGACGCCGGGCTGCTCACGCTGGTGCAGCGCCTGGCCCAGCGCGGGGTGCGGGTCATCCTCTCGGGGCTGGACATGGACTTCCGCGGTGAGCCTTTTGGCATCATGCCCGAATTGCTGGCCCAGGCCGACCGGGTGGACAAACTCACGGCCATCTGCATGGTGTGCGGCAATCCGGCCACCCGCAGCCAGCGCCTCATCAACGGCCGGCCCGCGCACTACGACGACCCCGTGGTGCTGGTGGGCGCAGCCGAAATCTACGAGCCCCGCTGCCGGGTGCACCACGAAGTGCCCGGGCATCCGGCCCTGGCCCCCCAGGAGGGTTCCCCCCATGACCGCCGTGCAGGACTACCGTGAGTATTTGAAAGAAATCCTCATCCCCGAAGAGAAACTCCAGCAGCGCATCGCGGAGTTGGGCGCGGAAATCAGCCGCGACTACCAGGGCAAGGACTTGCTGCTGGTGTGCATCCTGCGGGGCGGGGTCATGTTCCTGACCGACCTGGTGCGCTACCTCACCATCCCCCACGAAATGGACTTCATGGCCGTGGAATCGTATGGCAAAGGGGGCCGCGAGCACGGCGAATTGCGCCTGACCATGGACCTGCACACGGGCATCGCGGGCCGGGATGTGCTGCTGGTGGAAGACATCATTGACAGCGGCCACACCGTGCATCAGGTGCTGGAATTGCTGGAGATGCGCAAACCCCGCTCGCTGCGGGTATGCACCCTGCTCGACAAACGCGAACGCCGGGAAGTCGAAGTCCCCATCCACTACCGGGGCTTCGAGATTCCCAACCTGTTCGTGTTCGGCTACGGCCTGGACATGGACGGCTACTGGCGCAATCTGCCCTTCATCGCGGTGCCCGACCTGGACCGTTATCAGCCGCCTGCCACGCCAGCATGAGCACCCCCTCGCCGTATCTCAAGCCGTTGCCCGACGAAGCCCGCCTGGTGCGCGCCTGGCACACGGATGGGCCGCTGCACCTGGTGGGCGGCGCGGTACGCGATTGGCTGCTCCAGCGGCCCATCAAGGACCTGGATTTCGTGATGCCCCGCGGCGCGGTGGCCTTCGCCCGCCAGGTGGCCGACCGCCTGGGCGCCGCGTTCTTCGTGCTCGACGCGGCGCGCGACATCGCCCGGGTCATCTTGCCCGCGCAGCCGGGCCGCACGGTGCAGGTGCTGGATTTCGCGGCCTATCGCGGCCCCACCCTGGAAGACGACCTGCGGGCCCGCGACTTCACCATCAACGCCCTGGCTCTGGACCCGCTCCACCCCGACCGCCTGGTGGACCCCCTGCGCGGGCTGCAGGACTTGAAGGACAAAGTGCTGCGGCTGACCCATCCCCGGGCGCTGGAGGACGACCCGTTGCGGGTGCTGCGCGCGGTGCGGCTGGCGGTGGAACTGGACTTTCGGCTGCACCCTGCCACTCAGGCCGCGCTGCCCGCGGCCGCGCCCCTGCTGGCGCGCGTCTCGGCCGAGCGCCAGGCCGAAGAGTTGTTCCGCGTGCTGGAGCACCCCCGCGGGGACGCGGCGCTGCGGGTGCTGGGCCATGTGGGCGCGCTGGCCCCGCTGTGGCCCGAACTGGACGCGTTGCGCGGCCTGCCGCCCGACGCCACCGGCCGCCGTCCCTGGGACCTGGCCCTGGCCGCGGGGCACTATGTGCACCGCCTGGCCGCGGCCCTGGCCCCCACCTACCGCCCCGAAGACGCGGCCAATTTCGCGCTGGGGCTGGTGTCGTGGCGTCTGGGCCGCTACCGGCGTCACCTGGCCGAGCACTGGCAGCAGAGGCTACACGCGCACCGCTCCCCACGCGGGCTGACCGTGTGGGCGGCCTATTACCACAATGTGGGGCTCGGCGAGGGCGCGTCGCCCGAGGCCGTGGCCGCCCGCAGCGCACGCCTGGCCGCCCGCCGGGCCCGGGCCTTGCACCTGAGCCGGGCCGAAATCCGCCGTTTGCGCGCCACGGTGGCCCATCACGCGGCCGTACTGGCCTGGGCCGCCGCGGGGCAGGTGCCCGACGCGCGGGCCGTGCACCGCTTCTTCCGCGCCGCGGGGCCGGCCGGGGTGGACGCGGTGCTGGTGGCCCTGGCCGTGGCCCTGGCCCGCCATTCCCTCTCGCCGCCCCACGCGGTGTGGCAACGGCATGTGGATGTGGCCCGCGCCTTGTGGCAGGCCTGGTGGGAGCAGCGCGAGCAGGTGGTGGCCCCCCGGCCGCTGCTGCGCGGGGATGAGGTGCTCGCGCTGCTGGGCCGCCCGCCGGGGCCGTGGGTGGGGCAGGCCTTGCAGGCCCTGGCCGAGGCGCAGGCCGCGGGCGAGGTCACCGACCGCGCGCAGGCCGAGGCCTGGCTGCGCGCCTGGGCCCAACGGCATGACCCGCACCGGTCCAACGGAGACGGCCGCGCGTAGCCGTTCGCCGTGCGCCATCCGGTACAATCCTATAGCCCGCCCGCGACGCGACCCGCGCCGCCGGACCCCATCCTTGGAGGCCCCACGATGAACACCCTTTGGCAAGCCGCACACGAGTTGTTCCCCTACACCCAGGCGCTGCGCCGGGACTTCCACCAACATCCCGAACTGGGCTTTCAAGAGGTGCGCACCGCGGGCATCGTGGCGCGCGAACTGCGCGCCTTGGGCCTGGAAGTGCACACCGGCATCGCGGAGACCGGCGTGGTGGCCCTCATCGAGGGCGCGAGCGACGGCCCTACCGTGCTGGCGCGCTTCGACATGGACGCGCTGCCCATCCACGAGGAGACCGGCGCGCCCTATGCCTCGCAAACCCCCGGCGTGATGCACGCGTGCGGGCACGATGGGCACACGGCCATCGGCCTGACCGTAGCCCGGTTGCTGGCCGAGCAGGCCCCGCGTTTGCGCGGCCGGGTCAAACTGGTCTTTCAGCCCGCGGAAGAGGGCCTGGGCGGCGCGCAGCGCATGGTGGAAGAAGGTGTGTTGGAGCACCCGCGACCTGACTACGCGCTGGCCCTGCACCTGTGGAACGGCTGGCCGGTGGGCCGGGTGGGCGTCACCGAGGGCCCGGCCATGGCCGCCGCGGAGATGTTCCACATCACCCTCACCGGCCGCGGCGGCCACGCGGCCATCCCGCACGCGGCGGTGGACCCCGTAGTGGCGGCCGGGCATCTGATTACCGCGCTGCATACCGTGGTGAGCCGCCAGGTGCCCGCGGACCAGGCCGCGGTGCTCACCGTGGCCAGCGTGCAAGCCGGGCAGGCCCCCAATGTCATCCCCGAGCAGGCCGTGCTGCAAGGCACGCTGCGCGCCTTCGACGCAGGGGTGTTCGAGACCCTGCGCCGTCGGCTGGAGGACATCACCTACGGCATAGCCCGCGCGTTCGGCGTGCAGGCCGACCTCCAGCA
>WGAK01000041.1 GCA_015494815.1 Anaerolineales bacterium
CGGATGTAGTCCTGCCGCAGCACTTCCAGCATGGACGAGCGGGTCATGCGCGCGATGATGGACAGCGGGATGGTGCTCAGGGCCAGCGCGGGCAAGGCCAGGTGTTGCAGCGCGTCCTTGAGCACGGCCCAGTCGCGCGTGA
Organism: Anaerolineales bacterium; assembly: GCA_015494815.1. Lineage (GTDB taxonomy): Bacteria > Chloroflexota > Anaerolineae > Anaerolineales > DRMV01 > JAADEN01. Next base: position 143 of record WGAK01000041.1, read on the forward strand.
TGATGGAATTCACCACATACATATTGGCGATGAACTCCAGGAAGAAGTAACGCGCCCCCTCCTGAGCCACATCCCAGCCGAAGACCTCGTAGAAGGGATGGGCCACGACGCCCGCGGAGAGGCGCCCCGCAGGGGGCAGCCAGAACGGCGTATCTTTGAGCAGCAGGGCGAAGGTGTAGGCCAGAATCAGGCCCAGCCAATACACGGGCATGGACACCCCCGCGTTGGCCAGCACCATAGTGCCCACATCCACGGGCGAGTTGCGATAGACCGCGGAGACGATGCCCAGGGGGATGCCGATGACCACGGCCAGGCTGAGCGCGGCCAGGCCCAGTTCCACGGTGGTGGGCAGGCGCTCCAGGATGATGATGGCCACCGGCCGGCTGAAGCGGATGGACTGCCCCAGGTCACCCCGCAGCACCTTGCCCATGTAGACCGCGAACTGTACGGGGAGGGGGTCGTTCAGGCCGTGCTCTTCGTAAAAGCGTTCGCACACCTCGGGCGTGGCTTTCTCGCCCAGCATGGCCTTGCACGGGTCGCCCGGAATGGCTCGGGCCAGCATGAAGGTGACCAGCAGAATGCCGAACAACACGGGGATGGAGAGCAACAGACGGCGGATGGTGTATTGGAGCATGGCGTTCCCCGGTGGGCAGGGTGGGGAGGGGCGCGCCGCAGCCGCGACGCGCCCCGGCCGAAGGACTATTCCTCAGGCTTGTTCATCAAGCCGAACAGGTAGTCCGCGTATTCGAACGCACCCGTGTTGCCCACATGGTAGGGGCTGGCCGCGTTGAGCAACGCGTCCCAGGTGCGCACCACATCGTTGGCGTCCACGGTGCTGCCGTCGTGGAAGGTCAGGCCCTGGCGCAGGGTGCAGGTGAAGACGGTGGAGTCTTCGTTGGCCTCGCACTTCTCGGCCAGCGCGGGCACGGCCTCGCCGTCCGCGTTGTAGCGATAGAGGCCCTCGCCCACCATCTTGCACGCGTCCAGCGACTCACCGTCGGTCTCGTCCGCGCAGTACAGGCTGATGGGCTCCGCGGCCTTCATGTAGACCAGCGTGTCCCGGTCGCCGGGCACGAAGGTTTGCAGGTCGGGCGGACCGAGCACCGCGGCCTTGGCGTTTTGCACATCGGCCCGGGCCGCATCCGCGGCCGCGCCGTGGGCCACGGGAATCATGGGCACCAGTTCGCGGATGGCGTTGTTGGCCTGCTCATAGTAAGGCCGGGCCTGTTCGGGGTCCGCGATGGTCGAGGCCGCTTCCAGCGGCTCGTAGATTTCGGGGTAGGGCTCGCCGAACTGCGGGTTGTTGCGGCTGAAGTGGAAGTCCAGGAAGTTGGTCACATGCAGGTAGTCCGCGCCCCAACCCAGCAGGTACAGGCCGTCCAGGTTGCCCGCGGTGGATTCGGCGATGAACTCGCCCGACTCCATGACCACCACTTCCGCGTCGATGCCCAGGTTCTCCCGCAACTGGGTCTGGATTTCCACGGCCACCAGGCCGGGCTCGGGCAGGTAGACCCGGAACACATCGCGGTAGTAAATCTTGGTCTTGAAGCGGATGCCGTCCTCGCCCCGGGGCAGCCCGGCCTCGTCGAGTAACGCGTTGGCCGCGTCGGGGTCGAAGTCGTACCAGGGCTCGCCCACGCAGCCGTTGGGGATGCTGCACGGGGTGAAGAAGTCGGCCACTTCGGAGCCCTCGGGGTAGAAGTTCTTCACGATGCGCTCGCGGTCCAGGCCCATGGCTAAGGCCTTGCGCACCCGCACATCGTTCCAGGGCTCGAAGGTGTTGGTGATGCCGATGTAGAAGATGTTGGGGTTGGGCACGGGCAGGAACTGCAGATTGGGGTCGTTCTTGACGGTGTCGTAGTCGTCGGGGCTCAGTTTGGTGATGTAGTCCACGGTGCCGGCCTGCAGTTCCAGCAGCCGCTGCGCGCCCTCGGTGGCCCAGCGGAAGACCAGGGTCTCGGTGGCCGCGGGGCCGGCCCAGTAGTCGTCGAAGCGCTTGAACACGATGCTGTCGCCGCGGTTCCACGACTCAATCATGTAGGGCCCGGCGCCCACAGGCTGCGAGAGCAGGGTCTCTTTGTTGGCCTCGTTGGCGTTGGCCTCAATCCATTCCTGCGGATAGATAAAGAACGGGGTGAACGCAATCTTGGCCATGAACGCGGGGTCTGGGTCGCACATGGTGAAGCGCACCGTGTATTCGTCCAGCGCCTCGATGGCCTTGATTTTGTTCCCCTTGCACTCCGCGGTTACCGACAGAGGCTCGAAGGGCTTGGCCTCTTCGGTGGCCTCTTCGGTTGGCGCGGCCTCTTCGGTCGGCGCGGCTTCGGTGGCCGGGGCTTCTTCGCCCTTGCCGCCGCAACCGGCCACCACCAGGGCCAGGGCCAGAACGGCCAGCAAGGCCCACAGCAGAGCAGTGCGTCGAGACATAAACTCCTCCTTCGTTAGGAAATGAGCACGCGAGCAATGGTGGTTTGATTATACGGATTTGGCCGCGCCCGTCAATACCACGAATGAGAGGGGGATGAAATTTTGGATTTTGCGGCTTTGGCCATATCCCAACACCAAAATAAGACTTTTCGTTTTGTTTAATCGGCAGGATGCGCGCGCCCGGCCCGCGCCTGCCGCGACGGCCTACCCAAGGCTCGGCTTCGC
>WGAK01000042.1 GCA_015494815.1 Anaerolineales bacterium
TATGCCGTCTCGCGCGAGGCCCAGGCCCTCGTCGGGCCCACGCAGGGGATGGCTTCGCCGCCTGGCAGCGGCCAGCGAACAGGCGTCAGGCGTCAGCGGAGGTACACCGCCGCCCGCCGCAGGCGCAGCCAACTTGGGACTGCAGTGGCTCGACACCGCTTTGGAACCAAAGCGGCACCCAGGTACCGCACGCCAAAATGCATCCACCCGCGCGTCATTGCGAGGGCGCGCCGCGCCCGAAGCAATCTCCTGATGCCATCGGCTAAGGGCCTTTGCCGCTTCCAACTGACGCGCCGCGCCCCAAACCGGTTCATGGTACAATGGTTTCATCTATACGCAGTCGTCTCCGTGAGGGTACCTTATGCGTGATGTTTCCGACGAACGCCCGCCCGCTTTGGGCCCCATTACAGCGCAAACTTCGCTGATGCCCGCCATTCAAGCCTGGCAGGTCTATTTGCGCGACCAGGGCCGTTCCCCCAACACCATCAAAGCCTTTGTCGGCGACCTGCGGTTGCTGGCCCGTTTTTTGCCGCCTGAGCGCACCCTGGGCCAAATCACCACCCAGGACCTCAACCGCTTCCTCGAATGGCTGCAACACGGCCGCGGGGTGCCGTGCAGCCCCAAATCCTTGGCCCGGCGCATCACGTCCATCAAGGCCTTCTTCCGCTGGCTGCACCAGTACGGCGTGGTGCTGGCCGACCCCGCGGAGCGGGTGGTACAACGCAGCGTGCTCAGCCCCTTGCCCGACGTGCTCGCCCCCGCGGAAGTGCGCGCTTTGCAGGCCGTGGCCGAGACCTGGCGCCGTGAACGCAGCGACGCCCGACCCGCGACCTTGTTCGGCTTGCTGCTGGAGACGGGCCTGAAGAAGGGCGAGACCCTCAACCTGCATCTCAACCACATCGTGTTGGAAGGTCCCGCGGCTCCGGCCGTGTACGTGCGCTACGCCGCGCCCCGCTATCGCCACAAAGAGCGGCGCATCGCGGTCTCGGACGAGTGGGCCGCCGTCTTCCGCGAGTACCTGGCCCAGTACGAGCCCACGGACCGGGCCTTCCCCTGGTCCCCGCGGCGGCTGGAGTATTTGCTGGAGGACTTAGGCAAAGCCGCGGGGCTGGACAAGCGCGTCTCCTTTGCCATGATGCGCTGGACCGCCGCGTTACGGGACTACCGGGCCGGGATGGACCCGGACCAACTGCGTACCAAACTGGGGTTGTCGAAAATCCAATGGCGCGAAATTCGCATGAAACTCGGTCGGCTGGACGCCACGGTGCCGCGAGATTGACGCCCCGGCGCTGGCGGGGCTGGCTGGCCCTGGCGTTGGCGCTGGTCACGCTGGGGGCCGCCGCGTGCGGCGCTTTTCCCCCCACCACGCCCGAAGATGCGCCCCCCGTGGTCGTGGTCGCGTCGGTGCGCGGCCCCATCGGCAGCCTGACGACGGATTATCTGCGTCGGGCGCTCAACGCCGCGCTGCGGCAGCAGGCCCAGGCCCTGGTGGTCCAACTGGACACGCCCGGCGGCGCGGTGCAGGCCGCCACCGACATCGTCACCCTGTTCCGCACCAGCCCGGTGCCGGTGGTGGTGTATGTGCAGCCGCGCGGGGCCATGGCCGGCAGCGCGGGCGCGCTGATCACCCTGGCCGCGCACCGGGCCTACATGGCCCCCGAAACCGTCATCGGCGCGGCGACGCCGGTGCTCATGGGCGAATCGTCGGACGAAGACCCCGTGTTGCAGGCCAAAATGCGCAACATCCTGGCCGCGCAGGCCCGCAGCCTGGCCGAGGCGCGCGGCGCCACCGCGCAGCGTTTGGCCGAGGACATGGTCCGGACCGCGCGGGCGGTCACCGCGTCCGAGGCGCAGCAGGCCGGTCTGGTGGACGGCGTGGCCCCGACCCTGGACGCGGTTTTGGCCGCCCTGGACGGCCAGACCATCACCACCGCCGCGGGCGAGCGCCACCTGCGCACCGCGGGGGCCCAAATCGTGACCGTGAGGCTCTCGCCTGTGGAGCACGCGCTGGCGCTGCTCACCCAGCCCGGCATCGTGTTGCTGCTGCTGGGGCTGGGCGCGCAACTGCTGCTCATCGAGTTCCGCACGCCGGGCGGCTGGGTGGCGGGTACCCTGGGCGCGGTGTTGCTGGGCCTGGGGCTGTACGGCCTGGGCATGATTCCCAGCAACGCGTTGGGGTTGGGCTTCCTCGCGCTGGCCTTCGTGCTGTTCGTGTTGGAGGTCAAAGCCCCGACCCACGGCGCGCTCTCGGTAGCCGGGGCCCTGGCCTTCGTGGCCGGCGGCTGGATTCTGTTCAACACGCCCCTCACCCTGCCGCAACAGCGCCTGTCGCCCTGGTGGGCCGCGGCCCTGGCCGGGGGCATGGCCGTGCTCTCGCTGGCCGTGATGCGTCTGGTCCACCTGGCCGGGCAACGGCCCGTGCTCACCGGTGCGGAAGAGGCCGCGCGCCTCGTCGGTCGCGTAGGATGGGCCCGCACGGCCATCGGCCCGCGCCGGCGGGGCAGCGTGCACATCGCGGGCGAGACCTGGAGCGCGGTGCTGGCCCCCGACGCGGCGCCCATCGCGGCGGGGCAGCCCGTGCGCGTGGTCGCGGTGCGCCACCTGGTGCTGGTGGTCCGCCCCGCGGAGGACCCCGCGGCGCGGGAGGCCGGGGCATGAGCCCGGCGGTGCTGCGCAGCCTGCACAACCCGCGCATCAAGGCGGCCCGGCAATTGCAGCACCGCAAAGGCCGCCGGGCTCAGGGGCGCTTCCTGGTCGAGGGCCTGACCCACATCGCGGCCGCCTTGGAGGCCGGCGGCTGGCTGGAGACCTTGTTCTGGAGCCCGGCCCGGCTCACCAGTCCCTTTGGGCAGACCCTGGTCGAACGGGCCCGCGCGGCCGGCGTGGCCGTGTGGGAAGTCACCCCCCAGGTGCTGGACCGTCTGTCGCTACGCGAGGCGTCGCAAGGGCTGGTGGCCGTGGCCCGGCAACGCTATCGCGCGCTGGACACGCTGCGCCCCGAGGCCGCGGCCTGGGTCGTGGCCGTGGTCCAGCCCCAGGACCCCGGCAACCTGGGCGCGCTGTGGCGTACCCTGGACGCCGCGGGCGCGACCGGCCCGGTGCTGCTGGACGGCGGCGTGGACCCCTTCCACCCCACCGCGGTGCGGGCCAGCCTGGGCGCGCTCTTCTGGCATCCGCCCGCAGCAGCCACCTGGGATGACCTGACGGCCTGGGCGCGCGGCCACGGCTACGCGTTGTACGGCTCCTCGGCCCACGGCACGGTGGACTATCGGGCCGCGGCCTATCGTTTCCCTGCGGTGCTGGTGCTGGGCAACGAGCGCCGGGGCCTGAGCCCGGCCCAGCGGGAGGCGTGCGCCGCGGTGGTGCGCATCCCCATGACGGGGCA
>WGAK01000043.1 GCA_015494815.1 Anaerolineales bacterium
GGCAAGTGCCCTCGGAGGTCGAAATCACCGCCTTTCGCATTGTGCAAGAGGCCCTGAGCAACGTGCGCAAGCACGCGCAGGCCCGACAGGTGCGCCTGCGCCTGTGGGTGGAGCGGAAGCGCCTCTACGGCCACATCGAAGACGACGGCCGCGGGTTCGACCCCGACCTGCTGGACGCGGCCGCGCCGGCCACGCCGCCGGTAGGGCTGCACAGCATGCGCGAGCGGGCCCGCCTGCTGGGCGGCGCCTGGCAGGTCACCAGCCGCCCCGGCCGCGGCACGGTCATTACTTTCTGGGTGCCCCTCGCGCCGCAGGAGGACGAGGACCATGACGGAGCCCATTCGCATTCTGGTGGCCGATGACCACGGCGTGGTGCGCGAAGGTCTGCGCACCTTGCTGGAACAGGCCGGCTTCGAGGTCGTGGCCCTGGCGACTACCGGCGCGGAAACCCTGCGCCTGGTACGCGATCATCACCCGCAAGTGGTATTGTTGGACATCCGCATGCCCGACCTGGACGGCCTGCAAGTGCTGGAACGGCTGCGCACCAGCGCGCCCGAGGTCGCGGTGGTGCTGCTCACCACCTACGACAACCCCACTTACTTGCGGCAAGCCCTGGCCCTGGGCGCGGCCGGGTATCTGACCAAGGATACCGACCCGCGCGCCATCCCTTTGGCGGTGCGCGCCGCGGTGCAGGGACAGGTGGTAGTGGCGCGCGAGGCGCTGCGGCGGGTGCTCGAGGCCGTGCCCACCCCCACGCCCGCGGTCTCCACGCCGCCGCTGCTCGAAGAACTGACCGAGCAAGAGGCCCGGGTCTTGCGGCTGGTGGCCCAGGGCCTGAACAATCAGGCCATCGCCCAGACCTTGCACATCTCGCTGAACACCGTCAAAACCCATCTCAAGCACATCTTCGCCAAATTGGGGGTTTCGGACCGCACCCAGGCCGCGGTGTGGGCCTGGCGGCATGGGTTGGGGGAATGACCTGCGGCCGCGGCCAGAGGCTTGGATGAGAATTTCATGAAATCACCCCGCGGGGTGAGGCGAATCATGCCCCTGAGGGATGCCGCGCGCCTTGAATTAAGGGAAAATGAAGAAGCCCTGAGGAAGGCCTCTTGGCGTGTTGCGGCTTTGCAGGCCACGGGACACTCGACCAAAGGAGGTGTGGTTTATGAGACGACGCCTGTTGTTAGCCCTGGTGCTGGCGCTCCTGACGGTGGCTCTGGTGGCCGTCGGCGTCTACGCCGGCGACCGCTCCGGTGCCGCGCAGCAGCCTGCCGCACAGGGCGAAGAGGGATGTTTGTCGTGTCATGCCGGCATCGAGGACATTCGTCCGCAAGATAGCGACATGATGCGACAAATCAACGCCATGGGGCAGTGCACGGCCTGCCATGGCGGCGACCCCACGGTGACGGCCGAGGACATGAACGACGAAGCGGCCAAGACCGCGGCCCACGGCGGCAACGGTCAGCCCTTCTACGCGGACCCCGGCAACCTGTGGGTCGCAGACAAGACTTGTGGCAAGTGCCATCCGGGCTATGCCGAAAGTTTGACCAAGGCCCTGATGAACACCGAGGCCGGCAAAATCCACGGTACCCTGTGGGCTTTTGGCGCGTTCGGTGGCAAGTATGGCCTGGACCCGGACAATGTCCACAAGGTCCGCTACGGCAACTATGATGTCGAAGACACCGACGGCCCCACGCCGGTCTTCGGTACCGACACCTACAAGGCCTATGCCGAGGCCCTGAAGAAGGCCTGGCCCGACCAGATTCCCGACAAACTGGAAGGGCTGCCGCTGCCCTCGGTGGACGAAATCGTCGAGAACCCCGCCTACGCGGCCTTCACCTACATGCACAGCGACTGCCAGCGCTGCCATGTGGCCAACCCGCCGCGGGCCAAGCGGGGCGACTGGCGGGGCACCGGCTGCTCCGCGTGCCACATGCCCTACAGCAACGAGGGCTTCTACGAGGGCAACGACCCCACCATCCCCAAGGATGAGCCGGGGCACATCCTGGTCCACCAGATTCAGGCCACCCGCGATACCCAGGTCACCGTCAACGGCAAGACCTACAGCGGTATCCCGGTGGAAACCTGTAACTCGTGCCACAACCGTGGCAAGCGCATCGGCGTGACCTACGAAGGCATCATGGAATTCCCCTACGGCACGCCGTTCAACGAGACCGGTGGCAAGCAGCCCAAACTGCACACCAAGCAGTACCTGTTCATCCAGGACGACATCCACCACGCGGGCACCGACCCCGAGAAGGGCGGCTTGCTGTGCCAGGACTGCCACACCAGCATTGACATGCACGGTGACGGCAACATCTACGGCACCACCCTGGCCCAGGTGGAAATCGAGTGCGCGGACTGCCACGGTACCCCCAACGCGTATCCGTGGGAACTGCCCCTGGGCTACCAGGAAGAAGACCTCACCGCCAACATCGAGGGTGTGGACCTGGAGTCCCCGCGCGGGCTGTGGCAGGACAACCTGCCGCTGTGGATGACCTACGGCATGATTTACCCCATGGAAGACGGGTATCTGCTGACCGCGCGCGGCAACCCCTTCGGCAATGTGGTCAAGTCGGGCGACACGGTCATCTTGCACTCGGCCAACGGCAAGGACTTCGAGGTCCCGCTGCTGAAGAAGATCAAGGAAGAAGGCTCCTGGTCCTCCATGGATGCGCAGGTGGCCATGGACAAAGTGGCGCCGCACATGGAGAACATGGAGTGCTACGCGTGCCATGCCTCGTGGGCGCCGCAGTGCTACGGCTGCCATGTGGTGGTGGACTACAGCGGCGAGAAGACCTCCACCGACTGGATTGCCACGGCCAACAAGTATCGGGAAGCCGGTGGTGCGGCCCAGCACCTGGCCTTCAGCAACAACACCGAGAAGCAGCCGGGCAAGGCCTCTGAGGGCCGGGCCTACCTGCGCTGGGAAGACCCCATCCTGGGCATCAACGGCGAAGGCCGCGTGACGCCCATCATCCCCGGCTGCCAGGTGGTCTACACGGTCATCGGGCCCGACGGCACCACCCTGGTGCACAACCAAATCGGCCGCACCCCCGCCAATGTGGAAGGCGCGGGCGAAGATGGCCAGCGGGGCATTGACATGGCGCCGGCCCAGCCGCACTCGGTGGGCAAGCAGGCTCGCTCGTGCGAGTCGTGCCACAACGACCCCAAGGCCTTGGGCTATGGTGTCAAGAACGGCATCTTCATGCGGGGCTACACCGAGCCGCGCTACATTGACCTGGTGGACGGCGACGGCAATGTGTTGCCACAGCAGACCCAGGTGCAGATGCCGGCCATCTCCGACCTGCCCTTCGACTGGAGCGTGGTGGTTGACCCCGAGACGGGCGAGCAGGTGCAGACCGTGGGTCAGCACTGGCCTTCGTCCCGGCCGCTGGATGCCGACCAGCGCACCAAGATGGAGCGGGTCGGTGTGTGCATGGGCTGCCACCAGAACATGGTGGACCCGGCCTTCTGGACCGACGAAGTGATCGCCACCTATGGCCAAATCGTGTCCAACGAAGACCACATCCAGTTGATGAACCAACTGATTCACGACGCGGTCCAGGGCAAGAAGGCCATGGAAGAGGTGGAGAACCTGAAGCAGCAGATGAGCGAGATGCAAGCCGCCGCGGAACAACAAGCGCCGGCCGAGGCCCCCGCGGCCGAAGCCCCGGCTGAAATGCCGGCCGAGGCCCCCGCGGGCATCCCGGTGGGCTATGCGGTGGCCGCGCTCATCATCGGCCTGCTGCTGGGCATCGGGGCCATGGCCCTGCGACAAAAGGGCGCATAGCACCCGGCCGCGAAGCCGCAACAGTCTCCTGCGGGGAGGGTCGTCAACGGCCCTCCCCGCATTTTGCCCCCGCGAAAAAACGGGGTACAATTTGTGCCATCTTTCACAACGGTAGGTGACATCCATGAAACGAGCGTGGTGGCGTCGCCCTTCAACCTGGCTGGCCGGGCTGGCCGTGCTTTTGCTGGCCGTGAGCGGCTATACTTTGTGGCAGCAGCAAGCCGCAGCCACCCCCACGCCGCCTCCGGCCGGGCGGGCCGATGTGGCCCAAGACTTCGTCGCGCTGGCCCTGGAACGCAGCGCGGCCGGCGACATTGACGGCGCGATGGAGGCCCTGAACATCGCCATTGCCGCGGCCCCTGACGCCGCGCCCCAGGCCTACTACTACCGGGCCCTGCTGCATCTGGAGCGGGCCGAGAACGAGCCGGCCCTGGAGGACCTGAACAAGGCCATCGAGCAGAACCCCCACTTCGCGGAGGCCTTCGCGGCCCGGGGCAATGTGCTGCTCAGCATGGGGCGTCCGGCCTCGGCCGTAGAAGACTTCAACAAGGCCCTGCAATTCGGCCTGGCCGACGAAGCCAGTGTGTTCGTCAACCGGGGCCTGGCCTATTTCCAGATGGACATCTACGATTTGGCCGAGCAGGACTTCCAAAAGGCCCTGGAACTGGACCCCGAATCCGCGGCCGCGTGGTTCAATTTGGGTAGTTTGTATTTGAAACAAGGCCGCAACCAAGAGGCCCTGGATGCGTTCCAAAAGGTGGTGGATTTGAACCCGGACATGGCCGCGGTGTACTTCAACCGGGCCGTGGCCTATGCCAATTTGGGACAGACCGACGAGGCCATCGCGGATTTGGAGCAGTATTTGACCTTCCCGCTGACGCACAACGCCCAACTGCAGGCGCAAGCCCTGCTGGAGCGGTTGCGCAGCGGTAAAGGCGTGGACTTGAACGCCGACGAGGTCGAAGCACCCTCGGCCACGCCGACGCCGTAAAACGGCTCAAGGCTTTGTCCGAGGTTGGACCATCGGTTATAATACGCCTGTTTGTGTCGGCGACCCGAGCGGGTGCGGGTCGGGCAAGGGTGGCCGTGAGGCCGAATGGACCCTATCATCATAGAGGAGCGCGGTATGACCGAAGCCAAACGCAGTGGTTTGTTGGGCGTCGCGTTGCGGGTGGCGGGTGTGGTGCTGGCCGCGCTGGTGCTTTGGGGCGCCATGTTGGTCTATCAAAGCCAGCAGCCCCCGGCCCAGCCGCTGGAGTTCAACCATCAGCGCCATGTGCAGGACCTGGGCATTTCGTGCCTTTATTGCCATTCCAATGCCCAACGAGGCGTTAGCGCGGGCCTGCCCTCGTTGACCAAGTGCATGGCCTGCCACAACAGCATCGAGCCCCAAACGCCCGCGGAAGAAACGCTGCGGGCCTATGCCGAAAAAGGCGAGCCCATCCCCTGGGTGCCGGTGGCCATGCAGCCCGATTTCGTCTACTTCAGCCATCGGCCCCATGTGAACGCCGGCGTCGCCTGCGAGACCTGCCACGGCGAGGTGGGGCAGATGACCGTGGCCGAGCCCATCAAGAATCAGAACATGGGCTGGTGCTTGAGTTGTCACAAGAATTCGGTGGATGCCGAACATTTCGTCAAATTGTCCGACTGCGCAACCTGTCATAAATAAGGAACCGCGCGCGGGCCACCCGCGGACGCGGTTTTTTCGTTGCATCCCCAGGCGAGGAGACAAGCACGGATGAGCCAGGAAAAGAAACTCACACGCCGTGATGTGCTCAAACTGGCCGGTGTAGGCGGCGCGGTCGCGGCGGTGCTGTCGGGCTGCGGGCCCATGTCCCGCTATGTGCGCCGCAAGCCCTACACCGAGATGCCCGAATTCCAACTGCCCGGTACCAGCGTGTATTTCGCCACTCTGTGCCGCGAGTGCCCCGCGGGCTGCGGCATTCTGGTGCGCACGGTGGAAGGCCGGGCCATCAAGGTCGAGGGCAACCCACAGCACCCCGTCAATCGGGGCCGCACCTGCGCCCGCGGCCAGGCCAGCCTGCAAGGCCTGTATGACCCCGACCGGCTGCAGGGCCCCCGGGCTGCCATCACTCGCGGCAGCGGCGGCTGGAAGGACATCACCTGGGACGAGGCCGTCACCGTGGTGTCCAAAGCCCTTCAGGCCGGGCCGGGCGTGCAGTTCCTGCTGGGCCTGGTGCCCGACCACCTGGCCGACCTGGTGGCCGAGATTGCCGCGGCCATCGGCGCGCCCGCGCCCATCCGCTTTGGCGGACTGGCCCTGTTCGAGGCCCGGCGCACCCTCAGGCAGGCCATGCAGGCCGTGACCGGCCAGGCAGCCCTGCCGCACTTCGATGTGGCCGAGGCCACTTTCGTCCTCTCCTTCGGCGCCAACTTCATGGAAAC
>WGAK01000044.1 GCA_015494815.1 Anaerolineales bacterium
AACCACGGCTGCGGCGCGGGCGGGCGTTTGGCCCGCAGGGACTGGATGTGGTGCAGCACCCGGCCGCCCAACTCCAGATAGACGGGCAGTCGCCAGGCCAGCGCGTAGGCGCTCAATTCCTCCAGGCGCTCGAGATATTCCGCGAAGCGCTCCAGGATGGCGTCGTGCAGGCCGCGCTCCTGAGCCTGGTTCAAAATGGCCTGCAGCGCGTCCTCCAGGCGGCCTTGTTGGGCCTTCAGCAAAGGCTCGACCTCGTGGTCCAGGGCCGCCGCGCCGCCCTTGCGCCGCTCGAAGGGGTCGGGTTGCATGAGCACCCGCAACGCGTCCAGGGCGTGCTGCGCGCCGATGAGCGCGGTGGAATAGGTATGCAGCACCACCGCGTAGTCGTGCACATGCGCGGCGAAGAACTCGTCTTGCGACACATCCCGCAGCACACCCCAGCGCTCGACAATGCCTTTGGGGTCCAGGCGCCAGGCCATGTCCGCGGTGACGAACTTGGGCTGCTCGTCCCGAGCCCGCACCTCGTTCTTCCAGCCCAGCATGGAGCCTTTGTCGCCTTGGGTGCGCTGGTGCAAGAGTCGCTTGAAGTCCTGATAATTGTCTTCCGAGGGGAAAAGGTCACGAATATCCCGACCCAGCGCGTCGTCGGGAGGGGCAAATCCGTACAAGCGCGCGAAACCGTCCGACGCGTAGGCGATGCGCTCGCGGCCTTTCTCGTCCCGGCGCAGAATGTAAAAGCCGACGGGCAACTCGTCCACCCGTCGGCGCACTTCTTCCGCGGTCACATCCCGCAGATAGCCCAGCCAGCCCACGAACCGGCCCTGCGCGTCGTGCTCGGCCACCGCGTACACCTGGGCCCAGAAGGGGCGCCGCCCGCCCTCCCGGCACAGCAACAACCGCCGGGACTGCGGCTGGGCGCTCCCCTGCCGACGCACGGCCTGCAAAAACGCGCCCGCGGCCTGGGGCTCGAAACACACCTGGGGCCAGGCCGCGCCCACCGTGACCCCCAGCAACTGCTCCGCACCGGGCGAGAGTTCACAAAAACGCTGCTCCGCGTCCAGGCGGAAGAAGCCCCCGCGCAGGTCGCGCCACACGGCATCTTGCAAAAGGGCATGCAAATCGGACGACATGGCCATCCTCCCTCACTTCTTGTAACAAGAGTTTGCGGCAAAAGTCGCGTGTTGAACGCATATTGACTTTTTTGCATGTATGCAGGACTATCGCTCGCGAAAGGCGCGGTCCGGCCGAGGCGCGCGGTATAATCCTTCGCATACAGGCCGGCCTTCCCCGGAGGTGTTCCCCATGACGACATCCAACAGCGGCTACTACACGGCGACGGGTGACCAGGGGCTCACGGGCTTGCTGGGCGACGCGCGCGTGCCCAAGGACCATCCCCAGCCCGAGGCCCTGGGCGCGCTGGACGAACTGAGCGCGGCCCTGGGCCTGGCCCGGGCGTTCGCGCAAACCGCCGCGGCCCGGGACATCGCCCCGCAGGTGCAGCGCCACCTGTATCAGATGATGGCCGAGGTCGCGGCCACGCCCGACAACGCGGCCCGCTTTCGCAGCCTGGGGCCCGAACAGGTGGCCTGGCTCGAGGCCCGCATCGCGGACCTGGAGGCCCAGGTGCCGCCGCCCAAGGTGTTCATCCTGCCCGGCGAGAGCCGCGGCGGCGCGTTCTGGGCCCTGGCCCGCACCGTGGCCCGGCGGGCCGAGCGGCGGCTGGTCACGCTGCAGCGGCAGGGCCTGGTGCACAACCCCGCGCTGCTGGCCTACCTCAACCGCCTCTCCAGCCTGTGCTTCGTGCTGGAGTTGTGGGAGAACCGGGCCGCGGGCGTGACCTACACCCAGGCCGCGGGGGCGTAGGGCCATGACCGGCACCTGGCTCAATGTGGCGACCGTGCTCATCGGCGGCACGTTGGGGCTGCTGTTCGGCGCGCGGCTGCCCGAACGGGCCCGGCAAACCGTGTTCCACGGCCTGGGGGTGTTCACCCTGCTGCTGGGCGTGCGCATGTTCGCGGCCTCGGAGCAGGTCATCCTGGTGCTGCTGGGCCTGCTGTTCGGCGGCTTGCTGGGCGAAGGGCTGCACATCGAGGACGGCTTGCGGGGCCTGGGCGCGTGGTTCGAGCGGCGCTTCCACGCCCCCGGCCCGGCCGCGAGGGGTTCCTCCCGCTTCGTGCAGGGCTTCTTGACGGCCTCGCTGCTGTTCTGCGTCGGGCCCATGACCATCTTGGGCTCGATTCAAGACGGCCTGACGGGCGACTACACCACCTTGGCCATCAAGGCCGTGATGGACGGCTTCGCCGCGCTGGCCTTTGCCTCGACCATGGGCGTGGGCGTGCTGTTCGCCGCGGTGGTGGTGCTGGTCTACCAGGGCGGGCTCAGCCTGCTGGCCGGGCAGTTGCAGGGCGTGTTTTCCGCGGCCATGCTGGCCGAACTCAACGGCGCGGGCGGTGTGCTGCTGGTGGCCCTGGCCCTGAGCAGTCTGTTAGAATTGAAGCGCATTCGCGTGGGGAACCTGCTGCCCGCGCTGGTGGTGGCCCCGGCGTTGGTGTGGCTGCTGGAAGCCGCGCAACGGCTGTGGCCGGGCCTGCGCGGGCTGCTGCCCGGCTGAGGAGCGTGCCCATGACCCCCGAACACCCCCGTCAGGCGCCCTGGCACTACAAGGCCCGTCGCTGGCTGGGCCGCGGCTTGATGTACGCGGTGCTGGTCGCCGGCGCGGCCATCGCGCTGTTCCCCTTCTTGTGGATGGTGTCGGTCTCGCTGATGAGCCTGGGGGAAGCCATCTCGGGCAACATCCTCCCCAGCACGCTGCACTGGGAGAACTACGCCATCGCCTGGCGCGAGGCCGATTTCTCCGAATACTTCCTCAACACGGTGCAAATCACGGCCATCACCCTGTCCGGCGAGTTGTTCTTCAGCATCCTGGCCGCGTACGCGTTCGCGCGCATGAAGTTCCCCGGCCGGGACCTCATCTTCGGCATCTTGCTCAGCACCATGATGATTCCGGCCATGGTGCTGGTCATCCCCAACTTCCTCACCGTGACCTGGCTGGGCCGGGTGGGGCCCATCAAGTGGGTCAACAACTGGCCCGCGCTGACCATCCCCTTCATGGGCAGCGTGTTCAGCATCTTCCTGCTGCGCCAGTTCTTCGCCCAGGTGCCTGACGACCTCTTTGACGCAGCGCAAATCGACGGGGCCGGGCACTGGCAGTTCCTCTGGCATGTGGCCCTGCCCCTGGTCAAAGCCCCCATTCTGGTGATCGCGGTGCTCTCTTTCATCGGCTCCTGGAACGCCCTGGCCTGGCCCTTGCTGGTGACCAACAATCCGGACTGGCGGCCCATCGCCGTGGGGTTGTACAACTTCATCGACGAGGCCGGATCAGAACTCAATCTTCAAATGGCCGGATCCGTGATCACCATCCTGCCCATCCTGATCCTCTACTTCCTCACCCAACGGCAGTTCACCGAAAGCATTGCCCGCAGCGGCTTGAAAGGGTAGGAACATCGGTGGTACACTTTAACCA
>WGAK01000045.1 GCA_015494815.1 Anaerolineales bacterium
AGGGTGGTCAGATTGCGGCCCAGAAGTTGACCTCCAACGACAAGGTCGTGGGCATCATCGGCGCCAACTGCTCCAGCGCCTGCACCCCGGCGGCGCAAATCGTGACCGACGCCAACATGTTCATGATTTCCAACTCGTGCACCGCGCCGGGTCTGACCGCGCCCGACACCCACAAGATGGGCTTCCTGCGCACCGTGTACAACGATGCCTACCAGGGCGCGGTGGTGGCCGAGTTCGTGTACAACATCCTGGGCCTGAAGAAGATGGCCACCATCCACGACGGCACCCCCTACCCGCAGCAGTTGCAAGAGGTGGCCTGCCAGCGCTTCGAGGAACTGGGCGGTGAGTGCGTGGCCCAAGAGGCCATCAACCCCGACGACACCGACATGCGGCCCGTGCTGACCCGCATCGCGGAGAAGCAGCCCGAGGTGTTGTTCTTCCCGCTGTATCCGGAAGCCGGCGGCCATGTGGCCCGCCAGGCCAAGGAGGTCGAGGGCTTCGAGAATGTGGTGCTGGTGGGCGCCGACGGCCTGAAGGTCGACAAGTTCCTTGAGGCCGCGGGCGATGCCGCCATCGGCATGTGGTTCACCGGCCCCGAAGTGCCTGAGAACGAGGAATACGCCGCGAAGTACAAGGAAATCAACGGTTCTGAGCCGCCCGCTCCCTTCGGCGAGCAGGCCTACGATGCCTACAACATCATCCTGGATGCCATCGAGAAGGTGGCCATCAAGAAGGCTGACGGCGGCCTGTTGATTCCGCGCAAGGCCCTGCTGGACACCCTGTATGCCACCAAGGATTACCAGGGCCTGACGGGCACGCTGAGCGCCAACGAATACGGCGACTTCACCAGCCCCGAGTCCACCAAGATTGTCATCTACACCGCGGACAAGGTGGACGGCGAACTGAAGTTCGTGCCCAAGTACGAGTACTTCAACGGCGAGTTCACCGAAATCCAATGACCGCGCTTGACTGTTGCGCCCGTTGAAGGAAGTGCGGAGGATGCCGGGGGCGCACCCCGGCATCCTCCCTGTGTGTTGGTGCAGGGTTGACAGGGCCCGTGTCACCTTGGGGCACCGCCCCGCTACGAGTGGGGCCGCCGATTCTTCACCGCGGAGGGACCGCCGATGAACCAATGGCAGCGTCGTTTGGACTATTGGCGCCGGCGTTACGACATCACCGATGTCGTGGTGTGGCTGTTCGGCCTGACGATTTTGGCCGTGGCCCTCTACGGCGTGGTGCGCTCTTTGCAAACGACCACCTACGACGCCAAGCGTTGGGCGCAGTTCGTGGTCTATGGCGTCTCGCAGGGCGGCGTGTACGCGCTCATCGCGCTGGGCTATACCCTGGTCTACGGCATCTTGTTCATGATTAACTTCGCCCACGGCGAAATCTTCATGTTCGGCGCGTTTGGCGCGCTGTTCACCGCGCTGGCCCTGGACAAGGCCGAGTACTGGAATCAACACCCTGTGGCCTCGCTGCTCATTGTGCTGGTGGTGGCCATGGTCACTTCGTCCGCGGTGGCCGTGTTGGTGGAGCGGGTGGCCTATCGGCCCTTGCGCAAGGCCCCCCGGCTGGTGCCCCTCATCACCGCCATCGGCGCGTCGTTCACCTTGCAATACACGGCCCGCTCGTTCTTCGGGTCGGGCTTGCGGGCCTTCCCCGAGTTGGACATGCTCAAAGGCTCGGTGAATGTGCTGGGCCTGGAAATCGGCAAGTCCCACGCGTTGACCATCGTGGTCTCGCTGCTCATGATGGCCGGCCTGTACTGGTATGTGCAGAACACCAAGACGGGCAAGGCCATGCGCGCGGTGGCCGAAAACAAGGATGTGGCCGCGCTCATGGGCATTGATGTGGACCAAATCATCGTCCGCACCTTCATCCTGGGCGCGTCCATGGCGGGCGTGGCCGGCGTGTTGTATTCCCTCATTTTCTTCCAGGTCAAATTTTTCATGGGCTTCGTGCCGGGCATCAAAGCCTTTACGGCCGCGGTGTTGGGCGGCATCGGCAATATCCCCGGCGCGATGTTGGGCGGCTATTTCTTGGGGATTTTCGAATCCTTGGGCCCGGCCCTGATTCTGGAGGGCCTGGGCATCCCCGCGCCGTCGCAGTTGAAAGATGTGATTGCCTTTACGATGCTGGTCATGGTGCTCATCTTCCGGCCCACGGGCATCTTGGGCGAGGCCGTGGCCGAGAAGCGGGCGTGAGCAGGAGGGCCGACCATGCAAGCAACCACCTGGCGTTCGACCATCAAAGCCGGCCTGCTTACCGGTGTCATCGCCCTGTATGTCGCGCTGACGGGCATGGTGCTCAGCCTGAGCAAACGGCCCGTGGTGGACAAACTGTCCCTGGGGCATGTGGTCTACATGCTGGTCTTCGTGGTGATGGGCTACCTGACCGCGCGGCGCAGTTCGTGGCGCACCACCCGCCCGGCCCTGGTGCCGGTGCAGGGTCTGGTGGTGGGCGGCATCGGGGCCGCCTTGCTGGCGCTGCTGCCCGTGTTCGGCCAGCAAGTGGACCTGAGTTGGATTTTCGTCACCACCAAGCCTAACCTGTACAAGTTCCTGCTGTTCAATCAGGAAAGCATGGCCGTGGGCGTGGCCTACCTCGTGCTCACGGGCGCGGCCCTGGGCGGCATCGCCGCGTTGCTGCCCATTTTGCCCGAAGTGCTGCACCAGGGTTTGCTCTACGGCGCGGGCTTCACCCTGCTGCTGGGCGTGCTGTCGGACCTGGCCCAGCGCACGGTGCTCAAGGTGGTGTTGAAGCCTTTGTTCGCCTACAAAGGGCTCAAGCCCTCGGGCGCGCTCATCCTGTTCGTGGTGCTCTCGGTGCTGTTCGGCCTGCGGCACTGGTGGTTGCAGCGTCAGCGGGAGCGCTCTACGATGGAAGTCATCCTGGGCGAGCGCCCGGCCTGGGCGCGTGGGGTGCAACAGGGCCTGCTGTTGGGCTTCCTGCTCATCCTGCCCGTGTGGCTGCTGAACAAGGACGCCTACCTGAACAGCGTGGTCAACCTGGTCAACCTGTACATCATCATGGGCCTGGGCCTGAACATCGTGGTGGGCTTCGCGGGCCTGCTGGACCTGGGCTATGTGGCCTTTTTCGCCATCGGCGCCTACACCGTGGCCCTGATGACCTCCACCGGGGATTTGGGGCATGGCTACACTTTCTGGCAGGCGCTGCCCCTGGCCGTGATATTGGCGCTGGTCGCGGGGGTGGTGCTGGGCATCCCGGTGTTGCGGATGCGGGGCGACTACCTGGCCATCGTGACCTTGGGCTTCGGTGAAATCATCCGCATCCTGGCCAACTCCGACTGGCTCAAGCCCTTCATGGGCGGCGCGCTGGGCGTGCTGGACATTCCCAAGCCGGCCTTGGGCAACCTGGTCCTCAAAGAGGAATACCAGTTGTATTACCTGATTTTGGCCGGCATCTTCATCACCTGGTTCATCGCCACCCGGCTGTATCATTCTCGGGTGGGGCGGGCCTGGCAGGCGCTGCGTGAGGATGAAGATGTGGCCGAGGCCATGGGCATCCACCTGGTGACCACCAAGTTGCTGGCTTTTGGCTTCGGCGCGGCCTTCTCGGGCCTGAGCGGGGCCATCTTCGCGGCCAAGGTGGGGTCCGTGTACCCGCACACCTTCAACCTCATCATCTCCATCAATGTGCTCTCGCTCATCATCGTGGGCGGCATCGGCAGCCTGCCGGGCGTGGTGGTGGGTGCCCTGGCGCTGGTGGGCCTGCCCGAACTGCTGCGCGAGTTCTCCGAATACCGCATGCTCTTCTACGGCATCGCGCTCATCACCATGATGCTGGTCAAGCCCGAAGGCTTCTGGCCCAAGAAGTTGAATGTCTACTCGCGCCCGCAAGACGACACCGGGCCCGCGACCCCGTGAGGAGGCAAGCATGGCTCCGATTCTCGTCGCCCGACATGTGACCAAGCGGTTTGGCGGTCTGGTGGCCGTCAACGACCTGGATTTTGAAATCGAGGAACACGCCATCGCCAGCGTCATCGGCCCCAACGGCGCGGGCAAGACCACCTTCTTCAACTGCATCACGGGCTTCTATGTGCCCGAGGAAGGCACCATCACCTTCGAGGGGAAGGAAATCCAGGGCCTGCGCCCGGACAAAATCACCTCGATGGGCATTGCCCGCACCTATCAGAACATCCGCTTGTTCGCCAAGATGAGCGCCATCGAGAACGTGATGGTGGGGATGCACCCGCGGCTCTCGCTGCATTGGTGGGATGCGGTGGTGCATACTCCCGCCTTCGTGCGCCAGGAACGCCGGGTGCTGCGCCGGGCCTGGGAATTGCTGGACTACATCGGCCTGGCCGACTGGGCCAACCACCAGGCCAACAGCCTGCCTTACGGCGCGCAGCGGCGTCTGGAAATCGCCCGCGCGTTGGCCAGCGAGCCCAAGTTGCTGCTGCTGGACGAGCCCACCGCGGGCATGAACCCGCAAGAGACCGCGGAGATGATTGAGTTCATCCGCAAACTGCGGGACGATTGGGACCTGACCATTTTGCTCATCGAACACGACATGAAGGTGGTGATGACCATCAGCGAGAAAATCACCGTGCTGGACTTCGGCACCAAGATTGCCGAAGGCAAACCCGAAGACATCCAGCGCAACCCGCGGGTCATCGAAGCCTACCTGGGGCGGGGCGCGGCCTCCGGGCTCCCCACGGCCCAGGCCGCGGATTCGGCCGCGTGATGGGAGGTCGTCATGGCTTTGCTGGAACTGCACAATGTCCATGCCTACTACGGCAACATCCACGCGCTCAAGGGCATTTCGCTCACCGTCGAGGAAGGCGAAATCGTCACCTTGATTGGCGCCAACGGCGCGGGCAAGACCACCACGCTGCGGGTCATCACCATGCTGTTGCCCCCGCGCGAGGGCACCGTGACCCTGAACGGCGAGGATTTGTCGCAGTATCGCACCCACGAAATCGTGCTCAAAGGGGTGTCCATGGTGCCCGAGGGCCGCGGCGTCTTTGCCCGCCTGACCGTGCTCGAGAACCTGGAGTTGGGGGCCTACACCCGCGACGACAAACAGGCCATTGCCGAGGACCTGGAGCGGGTCTTCACCCTCTTCCCCCGCCTTAAAGAGCGCCAGGGCCAGGCCGCGGGCACCCTGTCGGGCGGCGAGCAGCAGATGCTGGCCATCGGCCGCGCGCTGATGAGCCGCCCCAAGATTCTGCTGCTGGACGAGCCCTCCATGGGCCTGGCGCCCATCCTGGTGGAGAGCATCTTCGACATCATCCAGGAAATCAACCGCCAGGGCACCACCGTGCTGCTGGTGGAGCAGAACGCGCTCATGGCGCTGCAGATTGCCCACCGGGGCTATGTGCTGCGCACGGGCGAAATCGTGCTGGCCGATACGGCCGAAAACCTGCGCAACAACGAGATGGTGCAGAAGACCTACCTGGGCATGGAGTGACCAGCCTCCAACCGACGCGAACGACGGCGGGGCATCTCGGGCCCCGCCGTTGGCTTTTGGGGAACCGGCCGGTTCCGGCCGGGGCGCGTCACGAGGCCTCCCGCAGCACCTCTGCCACAGGCAGCCGGGCCGCGCGGCGGGCCGGGAGCAGCGCGGCCAGCACCGCCACCGCCACCAGCGCGCCCGCGGGGGCCACCAGCCGCAGCGCGGGGATGGGCACCCAAATCGGCCCCAGGCCCACCCATATGCCCAACAGCGCGAACAGGCGGCGGGCCGCCCACACGCCCAAAGGCACGCCCGGCAGGTAGGCCGCCACCGCCAGGGCCACGGCCCCGCTCACCAGGGCCAGCCGTATTTGCCCCGGGGTCATGCCTAAGGCTTTGAGAATAGCCAGGGCACGCCGCTCCTCGTACAC
>WGAK01000046.1 GCA_015494815.1 Anaerolineales bacterium
ACCTCAGGGTGGGGGACGGCAATGCCGTCCCCCACCCTATCAGCTACCCTTCTATTCCCCACCATCCCATTCCATTGCTTCCAGCACTGCACCATTTGCCGGGCGGTGCGGCCCTTGACGGCCCAGGCTATTCGAGAAATGGTCAGTTGGGGATGTACATCGGGGTCCCACCACACCAGCAAATGCACATGGTCGGGCATGAGAACAAAGGCCAAAACATGAAAATCCATCTCCCGGCGGGCCTGCTCCAGATGCCGGCAGAAAATCCTTGCCCACGCGGCGACCCGAAAATAGGAAACCCGCCGGTAAGTCACCGCGGTCAGGAAGTGCACGCCAAAGTTGTATTTGGGGAGGGAGGGGCGAGAGAACCTGGTGAGGGACATGTTTCACCCGCTCTTAGGCCGTTGATTACCACCGGTAATTGTGCCGGGTGGCACAAGATACCGAACCATGTGTTCCAATTTGGGCATGAGGTCCCGCATCTTTTGAGCCAGCCGATGCGCCTTGCTGGCATTCTCGCTCATTCCGGCATGGTTGAGGTCATTGCGTAAGTGGGTGACCCTATCCCAGATTTGGGCCACATCCTGACAAAACTCGGCATGGGCGTCCAGCAGCCGCAGGGCTTTTTCCGAAAGGTCTTCTTGCTCGGCGCGCCCCGTGCGATAGCGGGTGATGCTATGCAACGCACGGCTCCATTCCTCCCGGTCTCCTCGGCGCAAGACCAGGCGGCCTTCGACCAGCCAGGCAGCCAGAGAGACCAGCCACTCTACGGCCAGGGTCGCCGCCTGGAGGATTTGATTGTTGGACACATACCACGCGATGAGTTCATATTGCTGCCGAAGAGCCTCCTGCGGCTGCGCCTTGGGCTCTTCCAGAGCCCGGCCCGCATATTCCCGTTGCAGTTGAGCAGCCATCTCGTGAAAGGGTTTCAAAGCCGGGGTGGTATCCTCGCGTATCCTCTCCAAAGTTCGCGCCCAACGATGGGCTTGCTCCATGACTTCCATAGGCCGGGTGAGCATCAACGCGAGGGAAAGACGTTCAAGGTCTTCGGCGGCGTGTTTCAAATAGCCCATTTCGCGGCGAGTGGCTACCTCCCGCAATACCCGGGCCAGATACCGCGCATCGCCAAGACGCTCGAAAAAGGCCGTGGCCGTGAGCCAATCCAAGAGCCGCACGAAAGCGGAAAGGTCTATCACGGGGGCCGGGCCACCTCGGGCCAGGTCGTAGGCACCGTAGTAGATGCCCTCAATGGAGACGCGACGCACCTGGCGCAAATATGCGGTAAAGAGGAACACCAAGAAGGGGGCGCTACGCAGGCCATGGGTGATGTCAAAGATGAGGGCATCTCGGTGCTGAATATAAGGCAAGAGAGCCTCCATCCAGGACCACATTTCCAGGTCGGTACGTCCATCGGCGATAGGTACAGACTTCAAGCGCGGATCGCCCTTTTGCTCTAAAAGAGGCCAGGTCTTACGGCGTGCATCTTCGGTGACCAGGAAAAGGGCCTGGTCGAAACCGCGCCCGTGTCGTTCCAGAAACCGCATCAGGGCTTCGGGAAAGACCTCACCCTCATACAGCCTGCCTTCCCCAAAGTCATAACGCGTAGCACGGGCCTGAATCCCCAAAAAAGCAATCAACTTCCTTGCCATACCGCGCTCCTTTCTCGCGAAAAGTTAGTGGCCCTACGCCTGCCCCTCCTCCAGCGCAAACAGCACCCAGCCGAAAGGCGCGGCTACCCGCTCGCGCTTGACCACCACCCGCCGCGAGGTCGGGAACGGCGCGCCCGGTCGGCGGGTCGGCGCGCTGCGCGGGCGGCGCTGCAGGCGGAACTGACGCACCAAAGCCTCGAACAAATGCGGGTCTTGCTGCAAATGCGTGCCGAAGGTCTTGCCGTCCCAGCCGGTGCCCCAGCCCAGGGCCAAGAACGCGCTGTTGGCAGGCAAGCGCAGGCCGAGCAACTTCTCGTAAAAACCGGCCACCTTCTCGGCCCCCGGAATGCCGCGCTCGGCAAAGCGGGCAAACTGTTCGGCCAGGCGCTCCAGACGGGCCCGGCTGTGGTCGCGCACGCGCTCCAGCAGGCCCTCCGGCGTCAGCCAGGCGCGGCGGTCGCCGAAGCCCAGGCGTTGGGCGTGGCGGGAGAAAAGGTACTCGTCCACCTTGAGGGTACCTTCGAAGGTCACCCCCACCGCGGCTTCCAACTCAATGGGCGCCTGCAGCCCCCGGCTGGTGATGACTTGCGCGTTGAGCACGCCCAGTCCGGCCCCAGGCCGCTGCGGGCCGAAAAGGTCCGAAACCTGCAAAGCCCGCAGCAGGTCGTGGTTGGGGTCGGGTCCGAAGATGCGTTTTTCCAAAGGCTGCCCGGCAAACTTGGGGTTACGCCCGATGTCGTTGCGCCGCAACGCGGGGATGCGCTCTTCCCATCCGGCCCAGGCCAGCGCGGTGCGCAGGGCCCCTTTGAGCGACGAGCCGGGGATGTAAGGCCGGTCCCAGGGGTCCTTGATGAACTCCCGTAACTCGGCGAAGTGCTTGCCCGAACGGGGCTGGCCGGGAAGCACATAGCGAAACAGGGCGGCATTGGCGTAATCCGCGGGGGTGAGCAGGTCGCCGGGAAGGGGGTAGCGCCCGCCCTGAGCCTGTTTTTGCCACCGGGCCTCGAAGGTCTCCAGCACCCGGTCCACATGCAAGCGGTAAGTCTTGCCCGCGTGCACCACATAGTCGTAGCGGTGCTGCAGCACCTGCCCGGTACCGATGTGCACCGGCGTCAGCACCTCCAGACGCACCCGATAGGTGGTCATGGCGCACCTCCATACTTCACGGCCAGGGCGTAGCCATAGCGGTAGACCGGATGGCTCAGAGGGTCGGGATTACTCGGATAAGTGGGCCGCACGTCCACCACCTGCCCCCAGGGGGTGGGACGCCCCGCCGGCCCCAAGGTGGCGCCCTCGGCCAGCATGCGCACCCGACGCCGACGCTGGCCGACGCGGTCTACCCAGCCGCCCACGGTATGCACCTGGTAAGCCGCGACCTCGCTCTGCAACGCGGCCATTTCGTCCTGGCAGGGCAGATAGCGGCTCAGGCTCACCCAAGGGGCGTCGGGCTGCGGCGCGGGCAGGTCCACCGTGCCGGCAGATGCTATCCCGGCCTGGCCATAGCCCACATTGCGCTCCGCACCCAGGCCGCTCTCGCCCAAGTCGGCCAGCAGGTTCTCCAAAGCCTCCTTCCAGGGCGAGGCTTCGTCCCGCCAGTGCACACCGAACCACAGCCCCGCGCCTTCAGGGAAGTGCACTGCGCCCACATAGAACAGGTTGCTGGCGTTGTCGGCCCGGCCCACGGTGACGCGCGGGCGGTCGGCCACCTTCCACAGCCGCCGCTCCCGGCGGATGGCGCGCGGCAGGCGCTTCTCCTCCTCCGGGGTCAGCCACACCGCGCCGTCCTGCAAGGGGCGCTTCTCTGCGGCCAGCGCGGCCAGCGGCACAGGAAAGAAAAGCAGCGGGGGCTGCGAGTCGTCCGCCCTGACGCAGGGGAAGGTGGAAGTCAGCAGAAAGGGCGGCTCTCCGGCCTCGAAGGGGGCCATCCACCGGGCCACGGCCTGGGGCCCCTCGCGGGCGGCCAGGCGGGCCACCAGGGCCGCGAACAGGCTATCCGCGGGCCAGGTGACCGCGCTGCGCTCCATGCCCAGGCCCCGCTCCTGGCCGAAGTGGAAGACCCGCCCCCGGATGGTCCACACATCCAGATGCATGCCGCTACCCTCCGTTGGGGACCATCAACTGCGCTACCTTTTGGCGGAAGGCGTCAAAGTCCGTGGCCCACTGGGCCAGGTCGCCGTACTCAGCCACTTTGTGTACTTGCGTGTAATCCGCGGCGCGGCGGGCGGTGATGTGGATGTTCCGAAAGCGCACCTTGCCGTAGCCCCGGGAGCCACTGCCGCCCAGGTAATCATCCTCGACGGCCTGCAGGGCCTGCAGCACGATGTCCAGCCGGTCGAGGTCCTGGGGCATCTGATGGATGTTGAACACCATCTCCGCGGGGCCGAAGACCGCGCCCGCAGGTACCCGCTCCATGGTCCGGGGGTTGGCCTGGCTGGTCACCCGGTCAATGGCCACCTCGACCTTGGACTCGGTGTAGAGCCGGTCGGTGAAGGCTCCCTCGAGCAGCCGTCGGGCGCTCTCGGATGTCAGACGCACATCCCGCACCACCAGGCGGGTGGGGTTGGCGAAGGGCAACTCGGCCGGCACGCCAAACACGGTGCACACCGGACAGCCGCCGTTCTCCTGGAAAGCAGCCTCTGTCTCGCAAGTGTGAATGTATACTCGGCCGATGCGCCGGTTCTGGGGCAGGCCGAGCAGTTTTTCCATCTGGGAGCGCATCTTGCCCCGCAGGCTGGAGCCGGGGATATAGGGCTGGTTGGTCAGCGGGTCGCGGATGACGGTCTTGTCTACACCGCCGATTTCCAGGTCGGCCCCGGCGCCGCCGATGTGCAAACCGGTGACTGCCTCGATGTCCATGCGCAAAATGACACGACCGTACAGACGATGCAGCGTCATGATTTACCCTCCTTTTGGCATTAATCCCGCCCGCCGTGGGCGCGGTGGTAGGCCAGGATGGCCTCGAACAACTCGACAAAGCGACGGAAGGAAGCCTCGTCTTCCGCCTTCACATAGTCAATGGCCTCAGTGAGGATGCGGGCCAGGGGGCTGACAGGGTCCCGGTCTCGCGACTGATGGCGCTTGGCCTGATAAGCCAGTTTGGGCTTGAGCATTTCCAGGCGCCGACGGGCGCGTTGCGGGTCGGCCTTCCACAGAGCCTCGATTTTGCGCACCTCGGCGAAGATGTTGCGAATCTGGCTGCGGGTGAGGTTGCGCTTGACCAGAATCTGCGCCTGCTGGTCCGCGAAGCGCACCAGGTCCTGGCCATATTCGTCGGCGGTCATAATGGTTCGGATGTTGGACATGGGTCACCTCCCAAAACGAAGTGGTGTACTCACGCTTTCTCCATCAGTTGCGGGTGGAGTATGGGACAGACGACGAAGTGCTGCCTCCCAAAACGAAGTGGTGTACTCACGCTTTCTCCATCTGCGCTTCCTGGGTCTTGCTGTGTGATGACCTCCGCAGCATCAAGTCCGCCCAGCGGGCAGCGACGGCCCAGGTGTCCAGGTGGCCGAAGTTGTCGGCCTCCAGTTCGGCCAGTAAGTCCTTATAGGCCTGCGACCGGGCCCGGTCCGCTTCGGCCATGCGGGTCAACTGGTAGGCCGCGCGCCACATCCAGGGCCCCCAGACGTCCTTCTTCCCCCGTTTTTGCCGATAAGCCTCGGCCTGGCGGGCCAGGTTCTGCAACACGCCCAGGATGGCCCGGTTTTCCGTCTTCTCTTCCTCCGCGGCCCTCACCAGGGACACCAGGCGTTCTTGCCGAGCCATCAAATCGCGAAACTCCTCCCAGGTCCACTCCCGGCCCAGGAAGGAGAAGCGGTTGCGGCCTTTTTCCTTGGCCCGGTCCTCGGCTTCGCCCGCGTCCTCCGCGGCCTGGTACATGGGGTACTTGCCGTGGATGAAGGCCATGCCTCCGCTCAGGTGCAGGGCCGGATGGCCGCCGGTGTAGCGGGCAAAGGTGTCCACGATGTGCAGGGCCAGGTGGGGCATCCGGTCCCAGGGGCCGATGAGGAAGAGGTCGTCGCCGCCGGCGTACACCGCGTAAATCAACCGCGCCAGGCCGCCCGATTCGCCCGTCAGCGGGTCGTCGCCCGCGATGAGCCGCTCGACATAGCCCTCGAAGAACAGGCTCATCTGAAAACTCAGCGCGGCCAGGCGGGACAGGGTAGCCAGGTCGCCCAGCCCCTCGCGGAAAATGCGGCCCAGGTGGTCCACATCCATGCGCAGCACCCCCAGGCGATGGAAGCCGCTAACGGTCTGCGTCTCCAGGTGCGAGAAGGTCTTCGGCTTGTTGGCCTTGGCCCGCTGGCTCTCATCCTCCCGCTCGGCAGGGGGCAGGGCCGCGTTGATCTTCTCAGCCTCGGCTGCGTCTTGCGCATGGGGGATTTGGGTGACGCTGTAACGCAGCCAGACCGGCGCGTGCACCTGGGGCCAGGACCCCGGCTTGGGGTCGTCCAGCAGCCAGACCGCGTCGGGTTGCGTCCAGGCGGAGTTCTGCCGGCGTTGCTCCTGTTTCTCGCCGTCCAGGGCCACCTGCGCGCCAAAGGCGGCCAGCACCGCGCGCCAGGTGGCCTCGCGCTCGTCGCCCTGCCGGGGGGCCACCCAGTGCCAGCGCACCTGGTGGGAATGGGCCAGCGGCCCGCCCAAGGTCTCGGCAAAGGAACGGCACAGGGTGCAAATGTGCTCCTGCCCTTCCCACTCATCCCAGTGGTCTACTTGGCGGGTCTCGCTGCCGCACACACTGCACACCTTCTCGGGGTTGCCGCCGTCTTTGGGCACGCCAAACACCTCGCCGAAGAAGTCCGCGCCCAGGTCCGCGTAGCGGCGCTGCTTGCGGCGCTGCAAGTCCGCGTGCATACGGCCCCAATACTGGGGGAAGTTACCGGGGGCAAAGCCGCGCAACGGGACCTCCGCACTACCCAGGGCCAGGTAGAGGTCCGCGCGATGGTAACGCCACAGGATTTCGGTCACCCGGCGACGCAAGTCGTCCAGGCGCTTCTGGGCCGAGAGGGGGGCCAGCAGGAAGAAATGCCCGCCGCCGCTGTAAATCACGCTGGTGGTGGGCAGGCCCAGGTCCCGCAGCACGAAGCGCAGCACAGCCTCGGTGAGCAGTTGGAGGTAGAAGGAGCGGCCTCGCAGCATCTTGGCCGCGCCCTTGGCCGCGATGGTGTAGATGAAATCCTGGATGCCGGAGAGGTCGCCGCCAATGAGCAAGGCCACAGGCCGTTCCCAAAGCGGGCCGCCCTGGTCGCGCCAGGCCTGGGTCAACGCCCGGATGTCCTCCGCGGCGAAGTCGGCCAGGGCCACGGCCAGGGCCGCGGTCATGCGGCTGTGGTCATAGAGGCTGATGTCCGCGTAGGTTTTCCAGTAGGCTGCGGGCACGGCCCAGGCCGTACGCATAAGCAGGGCCTGCATGGCCTCTAAGTAGCCGGACGCGTTCAGCGCGCCCCGCGCCACCGCGGCCTTGAGGCGCGCGGCTTCGGCGGTGAAAGTCTCCCATAGGGCCGCGTAATGTTGCCAAACCTCGGATTTATCTATGCGCTTCTCTGTGGGAAAGACCACATCCTCATCCAGGCGCAGGGCGGCCAGGGGCCAAAAGAAATGGTCGGCGTCCCCAGCGGCGGGGTGCGGCTGGCCGTCCAGGACGATGCGGGCGAAGATGGGATGCAGTTGTTGGGGATGAGCGCCGCGGTCGCTGTCGTCGCGCGCCGCGTCGCCCGAAGCCCGCTCGCCGGCCGAAAGTTGGTCGGCTAAGCGGATGAGGGCCTGCTCCGCGTTCTTGGGCGCGTGGTGGTAGCCCGCCAGCGACGCGATGCCCCATTCCCGCGGTACCATCTCGTCCACGACCTGGCGAGAGAGGTACGCGTGCGCGTAGCGGAAGTCGCGGCGCGTGGGCTCATCCTTCCAGGCATTGCGAAACTCCACCCCGGCCCGGTGGGCGAACTTGCCGATGTCGTGCAACAGCCCGGCCAGGGCCAGGCGCGTCCGAGGGTCAGGCGATAATACCGAAGACATGCACACCTCCTATACAAAGGCGCAGCCGCGGGGCCCATGTACCTTTACCATAGCACGAGCATCCGGTGGTGTCATGGGGAAAAATCCTCATTTGCGACCGGGGAGCGCGGAGGAACAAAAACGCCATGCAGCAACGCTACCAGTTGGGCCCGCTGCACCCGGGGTACCTGCCAGAAATCCGCGGCCTTGGCATACGCGCTGGAAAGATGTCGGCTGATGGTCTTAGGGCTCATGTGCAGCCGATGGGCCAGGTCCTGGTCCGAAAGGCCCTCCTGCACCAGCAAGGCCACCACCCGCCGCTCGGCCGGGGTGAGGTTTTCATCTACGAAACGGCGAGCCTGGGCCAAACGCTCGGCCACGGTTCCCTGCCAGGCCTGGGCCACTGCCTGCCAGGGGTCCTCCACGCCCTCCAGCGCCACGAAGCCGGGCGCGAGCCGGTGCCAGGGCAACACGGGCACGGGCACCAGTTGGACGGGGTCGTCGGGCCGAGGGAACAGGCGCTTGCTCTGCACGAACGCGTCGGCGGAGTAAAGATGCCACAGGCGGTCGTCCTGGTCGAACAGCATCTGCGCCGCGGCCATGCTCAGCAAGGCCAGAGGCTTGCGTCCCCCGGCGATGAGGAAATGCACCGGATGACCTGCGGCTTTGCGAACCTTCAGGTGCTGATAAATGCGCGTAAAAGCCGCGCGCGCATCGGATTCGGTGATGACATCCATCAGCGGCGGGCCTTGGTCAGGCGTCAGTGGCACCCAGGCCAGGGGCGGCAAAACAGCGTCCCCGGCAAAGGCGGACTGTAAACGAGCCCGCGCCGCCAGAATCG
Organism: Anaerolineales bacterium; assembly: GCA_015494815.1. GTDB lineage: Bacteria > Chloroflexota > Anaerolineae > Anaerolineales > DRMV01 > JAADEN01. The sequence continues at coordinate 8,482 of WGAK01000046.1, forward strand.
GCGGCGCGTGGGTATGAAAGACCTCGACTTGACCGATGCGAACGCCGCGGCGACGCAACAGGGTGAGCCCGGCCGTCACGACCTGTGGTTCAATACCCAAGGTAGCCAGCAAAATAGCAGTCCGAGTGGACAACGGCCCCCTCCTCCACGGGGAACGCAAACCCATCGGCGGTGTCTTCATTCTACCAAAATTTTCACGCCCGCGGTGCCCCGGACAAGCATATAATGGAAGCATAGGCTGCCGCGGTGCTGCCCCAGGCATGAGGATGGACGCGAGATGCGCAAAGCCCTCCGCCAACGCCTTGGGTGGCTTGGCCTGCTCGGGGCGCTGATGCTGCTCACCTGCACGCCCCTGCCTTCCGGCTATCCGGCCCGCTTCGCGCGAGACCGGCAGCAGGTCTATTTGGGGCTGCTGGAGTGGGCGGACAACCGCGACTTGCAGCCGGGGATGCGTTTGCCTTTGGCCAATCTCGCGGTCTGGGACGCACACCGCAGCCAATGGGTCTATCTGCAGCCCAATCACGGGGAGGCTCCGCCGGAGGCGTTGCGCGAGGCCGCGCGCCGCCTGCCGGCAGCCTATCCCCGGGTGGCCTGCGCCCCCGAGGACCCTTCGTTGTGTTTGCGGGTGCCGCGTCTGTGCAGCGAGGCGGTGGAAATCTCCTGGGACGGCGGGGCTACCTGGA
>WGAK01000047.1 GCA_015494815.1 Anaerolineales bacterium
CGGAGACTTGGGACAAGGAGTACCCCATGGCCATTGACCCTGAAATCAAGGCTTTCCTCATCCGGGAGTTTCAGCGCGACCCCAACGACACCGGGTCGCCGGAGGTGCAGATTGCGCTGCTGACCTACCGCATCAACCGGCTGACCGAGCACCTCAAGCAGCACAAGCACGACGAGCATTCGCGGCGTGGCCTGCTGAAGATGGTCGGCAAGCGGCGGCGGTTGCTGCGCTATTTGCGCCAGAAGGACTACAACCGCTATGTCCAGGTGACCGACAAACTGGGCATCCGGCGGAAGATGTAGTCCGCACGCACCCGCTGGGGGACGGAGGCACGCCATTCGACGAACGATTGTGGCCAAAGATGCGTGTGGCCCTGCCACACGACGCGCCGACGCCCGCGACGCGTCGGCGTTGGCCCGCGTGTCTTCGTCCCGCCCTGGTTCGCACGCCCGCCACGGTTGGGCATTGGTTCCTGCCGAGCCCTCGCGTTCGGCACGCACCAGTACCTGACCGGGCGGGCCGTTTTGTATCCGCATGTTCGATTCAAAGGAGGTCCGTATGACATCCAACGGCAAGCCCCAAGGGTATCGCTACGAAACCCAGGTAGGCGACAAAACCGTCGTCATCGAAACCGGCAAACTGGCCTTTCAGGCCAACGGCGCGGTCACGGTCCGCATGGGCGACACCATGGTGTTCGCGGCCGCGACCATGAGCGACGAGCCGCGCGAAGACCTGGATTTCTTCCCCCTGCGGGTGGATTATGAAGAGCGCATGTACGCGGGCGGGCGCATCCCCGGCTCGTTCTTCCGCCGGGAGGGTCGGCCTTCCGAAGAGGCCATCCTCACCGCGCGCCTGGTGGACCGGCCCATCCGGCCCCTGTTCCCCAAGGATTTGCGCAACGACATCCAGGTCATCATCTACTCGCTCTCGGTGGACGAGGAGCATCCGCTGGACATCCTGGCCGTGAACGCGGCCTCGGCCGCGCTCATGATTTCCGACATCCCCTGGAACGGCCCCATCGCGGCCGTGCGGGTGGGCCGCATCAACGGCGAATTCGTGGTCAACCCCACCTTCAGCCAACTCAAAGCCTCGGACCTGGACCTGCGCATCGCCGGTACCCGGGACGCCATCATCATGGTCGAGGCCGGGGCCGACCAGGTGCCCGAGGCCGTGATGGTGGATGCGCTGACCTTCGGCCATCAGGCGCTGCAGCCGTTGCTGGACCTGCAAGAGCGCATGGCCGCGGAAATCGGCAAGCCCAAGGCCACTTATAAGCCCTTTGTGGTGCCCGACGACCTGGTCGCGGCCGTGCACGAGCGCTTCGCCGCCGACATCGTGCAGCAGGTGCTGGACCCCGGCCTGCGCAAGCGGGAGCGCAACCGGGCCATCAACGCGCTGCGGCAGGCCGCGCTGGAGGCGTTCGGCGCGGAGACCGACGCGGAGGGCAACCCCCTCTACACCGGCGGCCAAATCAAAGCCGCGTTCGAGGATGTGCTCAAGAAGGTCATGCGCAAGCACATTTTGGAAACGGGGCGGCGGGCCGACGGACGCCGCACGGACCAGGTGCGCCCCATTTGGGCCGAGGTGAACATCAGCCCGCGGGCGCACGGGTCGGGGCTGTTCACCCGTGGCGAGACCCAGGTGCTCACCCTGTGCACCCTGGGCACCCCGCGCGAGGCGCAGGAACTGGACAACTTGACGCCCACCGAAAGCAAGCGCTACATGCACCACTACAACTTCCCGCCCTTCTCCACGGGCGAGGTCAAGCCCCTGCGGGGCGCGTCGCGGCGCGAAATCGGCCACGGCGCGTTGGCCGAGCGGGCCCTGCTGCCCGTCATCCCGCCCGAGGACGAATTCCCCTACACCCTGCGCCTGGTCTCCGAAGTGCTGTCGTCCAACGGCTCGACCTCCATGGCCTCGGTGTGCGGTTCCACCCTGGCCCTGATGGACACCGGCGTGCCCATCAAAGCCCCGGTCGCGGGCATTGCCATGGGCCTCATCAAAGA
>WGAK01000048.1 GCA_015494815.1 Anaerolineales bacterium
CACGGCCGCAGGTTGAAGGCATAAGCCCCCCATGAGCGCTCCAGCCCGCAGCGGCGGCAACGGCGTCCCGCGCGGGGGCCGTCGGGCGCCAGGTCGGCCAGCAGCGAGACCAACAGCCCGGCCAGCGAACCCAGCCCGGCCCACAGCACACCGTCCCACACCGCAGGGGCCATGTTATCGCTCCCGCAAGAAGGAGAACACCAGCCCCAGACCGCGCCGCGCTTCCCCGTGGCCGTGGTCATCCTCAGTCTGACGGTGCTGGGCGGGCTGGGGCTGGTGTTCTCCTTCTTGCGGGAGCGATAGCATGGCCCCTGCGGTGTGGGACGGTGTGCTGTGGGCCGGGCTGGGTTTGCTGGCCGGGCTGCTGGTCTCGCTGCTGGCCGACCTGGCGCCCGACGGCCCCCGCGCGGGACGCCGTTGCCGCCGCTGCGGGCTGGAGCGCTCATGGGGGGCTTATGCCTTCAACCTGCGGCCGTGCCCCCGGTGCGGCTACCGCCCGCGACGGCCCTGGGTGCTGCTGCTCTTGACCGCGGGGCTGACGGTGCTGCTGCGCTTCACAGCCACCCGCGTGCCCTTCGGCTGGCTGTGGCCCCTCACCCTGTACTTCCTGCTGCTGGCCGTCATTGACTGGGAGCACCGGCTGATTTTGTCGGAACTGCTGGCCGTCGGTCTGGTGTTGGGCACCGCGCTGGGCGTGGCCCGACGGGGATGGGGCGCGACCGTGGGCGGCGCGCTGGCCGGCGCGGGGTTGATGCTGCTGCTCTACGCCTTGGGCCGCCTGTTGCAGGCGCGGCTGGGCGCGGGGGAAGAACCCCTGGGCTTCGGCGATGTGCTGCTCATGGCCGTGCTGGGCGCGGTGCTGGGCTGGCCGGGCGTGGTGGCCGGGCTGATTTGGGGCATTTTGCTGGCCGGGGTGTTCAGCGTGGCCTTGCTGGCCGTGTGCGCGCTGCGCCGCCGCGGCTGGGTCGGCCGCGTGTATGTGCCCTACGCGCCCTTCCTGCTGTTGGCCGCCTGGCTGCTGCTGGTATAACCGCGCGCGCTCGTCGTTCCCCCCGCGGCGGAGGAAGGCAGGGGGCGCGGTCGCGTTGCGCCCCCTGCCGGGATGTCAGGCCAACTGCCGCCGCAGGGTGACGGCCTCTTCGCGATAGCGGGCCAGTTGGTCCCGCGCGCGGGCCACCACGGACGGCGGCGCTTTCTCCGCAAAGGGCCCGGCCAAAAGGGCTTCCAAACGCCGGATTTCGGCTTCGACCTTAGCCAGACGTTTTTGCATGCGGGCCAGCAACGCGGGGTCGCGGGGCACTTCCAGATATGCCACCCACGGCCCGGCCACGATGGCCGTGGCCTGCGGGGGCGCGTCGCCCTGGGCCACGATGCGCAGCCGGTTCGGGTCCAGGCGGGCCACCAGCGCCAGCCCCGCGTGCACCGAGGCCAGCGCGGGCACGTCGTCACCGGCCACCAGCAGGGCGGCCAGTTTGGTCTTGGGCTCGATGCCCTGCTCCGCGCGGTAGTTGCGGATGGCCCGCACCAGGGCCTGTAGCCGCTGGAAGAGGGCCACTTTGGCGTCTTCCCAGCCCTCGGGTGGGCGGCTGCGCGGCCAGGGCGCGACGATGAGCATGTCGGGCCAGCCCCCCTCGGGCGTGAAGTCGGGGTTGTCGCCAAAACGCGCCTGCACCGCGGCCTTGAGATGGCCCCACAAGGCCTCGGTCACGAAAGGCGTGTAGGGGTGCAGCAGGCGCAGGATGGCGTCCAGCACCTTGACCAGGGCCTGGGCCGTGTAGTAGGCACGGTCGCCCCCCGCGGCCAGTTGCGGCTTGGCCATCTCGAGATACCAGTCCGCGAATTCCTTCCACGCGAACTCGTAAATCAACTTGCCCGCCTCGCCGAACAGGTAGCGTTCGTTGAGCGCGTTCACCTGGCGGATGAGGTCTTGCAGCCGGGCCCAAATCCACGAGTCGGCCAGGGTCCAGTCGGCCGGGGCCTGGGCCTGGGTGGGGGCCTTGTCCAGGGCGCGCAGCACGAAGCGGCCCATGTTCCACACCTTGTTGGCGAAGTTGCGGTTGGCCGCGATTTTCTTCATGCTCAGGTTGATGTCGTTGCCCGGCGCGCCGCCCACCAGCAAGGTAAAACGCAACGCGTCGGTGCCGTATTGGGCAATGACCTCCAGCGGGTCAATCACATTGCCCTTGGTCTTGGACATCTTCTCGCCCTTCTCATCCCGCACCAGGCCGTGCAGATAGACCACGCGGAAGGGCTCCCGGTCGGTGAACTCCAGCCCCATCATAATCATGCGGGCCACCCAGAAGAACAGGATGTCGTAGCCCGTCTCCATGACCGTGGTGGGGTAGAAGTAGCGGTAATCGGGCGTGTCTTCGGGCCAGCCCAGGGTCGAGAACGGCCACAGGCCCGACGAGAACCAGGTATCGAGCACATCGGCCTCCTGCACCAGCCGCGGACTGCCGCACACCGGACACCGCTCGGGGGCCTCGCGGGCCACGATGGGCCGCACCTGCAGGTCCACCTTCATGTGCGCGGCCTTTTCCAGAATCTCGGGACGGGCCAGGCCGCGGGCTTCCAGTTCCGCGTAAGTGGCCATCGCCAGATGCTGGCCGTCGTCCAGAGACAGCGGCGGGTTGAAGATGAAGCGCACGTGCTCGGCCTGGCGGCGTCCGTCTTTGGCCGGGCAGTCCATGCAATACCACGCGGGGATGCGGTGGCCCCACCACAGTTGGCGCGAGATGGTCCAGTCGCGGATGTTTTCGAGCCAGTGGTAGTAGACCTTGGCGAAGCGTTCGGGCACGATGCGGATGCGGCCTTCGCGCACGGCCTGCAAGGCCCGCTCGGCCAGGGGCTGGATGCGCACGAACCACTGCACCGAGGCCATGGGCTCGATGGGCTCGCCGCCCCGCTGCGCCACGGGGATGCGATGGGTGTAGGGCTCTTCTTTGAGCACCAGCCCGGCCGCCCGCATGTCGTCCCACAATTTGCGCCGCGCCTCGAAACGGTCCAACCCCGCGTAAGGGCCGGCCTCTTCGTTCATGTAGCCCCGCTCATCCATCACGATGCGCACGGGCAGGCCGTGGTCTTGCCCGATTTCGAAATCCAGCGGGTCGTGGCCGGGGGTGATTTTCAGCGCGCCCGTGCCGAACTCCCGGTCCACCCGCTCATCGGCAATCACGGGGATGGTGCGCCCCAGCATGGGCACCACCACTTCACGGCCGACATAGCGCCGATAGCGCTCGTCGTCGGGATGCACGGCCACCGCGGTGTCGCCCAGGATGGTCTCGGGCCGGGTGGTCGCCACAGGGATGAAGTCGCCGGATCCGTCGGCCAGTTGGTACTTGAAATAATACAACCGGCCCTCAACTTCCTTGTACTCCACCTCCAGGTCCGACACTGCGGTTTGCAGGCCCGGCGACCAGTTGATGACCCGGTAGCCGCGATAAATCAGGCCCTTATCCCACAGCCGGACGAAGGCCTCCATGACCGCGCGATACAGGTCCGGGTCGAGGGTGAACTTCTCCCGGTCCCAGTCGCACGACGCGCCCAGACGGCGGATTTGCGTGGTAATGATGCCGCCGTACTTGCGCTTCCAGGCCCACACGCGCTCCTCGAAGGCCTGCCGTCCCAGGTCATAGCGGGTCTTGCCCTCCTCGGCCAGGGCGCGCTCCACCATGAGTTGGGTGGCAATGCCGGCGTGGTCGGTGCCCGGCACCCACAGGGTGGGCACGCCTTCCATGCGCTTCTGCCGAATCATCATGTCTTCCAGCGCCACCATCATGGCATGGCCCAGATGCAGTTCACCGGTCACATTGGGCGGCGGCATGGAAATCACGAACGGCGGGATGGAAGGGTCGAAATCGGGGTTGCGCGGGTCGTTGGCGGGTTTGAAATAGCCCTTCTGCTCCCAGGTCTGATACAGGCGGGTTTCTTCCTGGCGAAAATCGAAGGTTTTGGGGAAATCTTGCGCGGTCATAAGCACCTCCCAACACAGGGTTGAAGCCGGGGCCGGCCGTTTTCAGGCGCGCCGGCCATAGGCCCAGGCGGCCAGGGCGGCCGCGGCCAGGCCTTTCAGTCCATCGGGAATCACGAACGGCGTCAGGCCCAGGGCGACGGCCTGCGGCCAGCCCACGAACCGGCTGAGCCAGGCCAACCCCAGGGCGTACAGCACAGCCTCGCCCAGCACGAACGCAGCCCAAAAACGCCACGACGACGGCGGCGTACGTTCGGCCACCGCGCCGACCACCGCGGCCATGCCCACCATACCCAGCAAATAGCCGCCCGTGGGGCCCAGCAAGTAGGCCCAGCCACCGCCCTGACTGAACACGGGCGCGCCCAACGCGCCCCAGACCAGGTAGAGCAGCACCGCCTGCACGCCGCGCCGGGCGCCCAGGGCCGCGGCCAAAAGCAGCACCGCGAAGGTCTGCGCGGTCACGGGCACCGGGGTGAACGGCAGGGGAAGGCGAACCCGAGCGGCTAAGGCCAGGCCCAGGCTGCCCAGCACCACCCAGGCCCACGCGGCCTCGCGGCTGCGAGGGCGGACCAACGGACGCGCGGGGGCAACGGTAACCAGCAACGACATGCCAACCTCCCGATGGAATGGTATGGCGCGAGCCCTCGGCAGGGCCGGGCCCGCGCGAGGTTCCCAAACAAAAACCCCCGCTTTCGTGCCTCCAGCGAGGACGAAAGGCGGGGGCTGCCTTCCGCGGTACCACCTCGGTTCGCCGGGCCTTGCGACGCCGACGCACTCACCACCCGCCACCGCCTACACGCGGCGGTGAAGGGCTGGGGCGCTAACGGGCCCACCCGTGCCGCTCTACTGACCAGGGGGTGGCTGGTGGCTGGTAGTTAGTGGTTGGTGGTTGGTGACCCCTGGCGTTCTGCGGCCCCGACTTGGCCGGGCGACCTTCGGCAACCCTGCACCGAGGCCCGCTTGCAGCCTGAGGCGGGCCCTCTCTGGCGGCCGGTCGTTGCCTACTCCTCCCGGCGCGGTTATGCTATAGCCGGTGATGCCCCCATTATACGCATCCCTGCCCAGGGGTCAAGGTCGCGAGCGCGAGCGCGCGGGGCAGGCTCCGGCGGCGAAGCCATCTCCCGCGCGGGTCGGGCGAGAGCCTGGGCCTCACGCGAGGCGGCATAGGCTCCTGTCTGACGGCGTCAGGAGCGGGCGCGCGCCGTGCGCCCCTACCGGGCGCTGCGCGCCCTCGCAACGACATGGATAAAGGGGCGTCGCGGTTGCGGGCCACGCACAGTGTACCTTCCGGCCACATTTATGCGCCCAGCGCGAGCGCGGCCGCGCAGCCCTTGCCGAAGGGCCGCGTCGCGTGGTATCATGGGCGTGCCAACTGGCATACGACGCAACCTTCGGGGCAGGGTGAGCACGGCCAGGCCGTGCAATTCCCGACCGGCGGTCACAGCCCGCGAAGCCTCGCCCCTGCGAGGCCCGACCCGGTGGAATTCCGGGGCCGACGGTATAGTCCGGATGGGAGAAGGTTGCTTTTCGCGGCGCGCGACTCGCGGGCACCGGCCCGCGAGGGTTGAACGCGTTGGAAAAGCCCTGACTCCGGCCCCGAGGGACCCATCCCCGGGGCCGTTGGCGTTGTAGACGGCTCTACGAGGCGCATCATGGCTGCATTGCCCCGCACCTTCCCCCGCTTGCCCGCGCCCTCCCGGCGCTACGAGGCCCTCTCCATCGCCGTGGGCCTGGCGCTGTGGTGGGCCGTGGCCCGCCTGAGCGGCCTGCCGCCGTTCATCCTGCCCACCCCCGGCCAGGTGCTGCGCCGCGGGTGGGACGCGTTGCAGTCGGGCCTGCTGCTGCGGCACACCTGGGTCACCTTGCAGGAAGTGCTGGTGGGCCTGAGCCTGGGCGTGCTGCTGGGCGCACCGCTGGGCTACGCGCTGGCCAAGTCCCGCCGCCTGGAGCGCATTTTCGCGCCCTACATCGTCGCCAGCCAGGCCGTGCCGGTGGTCGCCATCGCGCCGCTGCTCATCATCTGGTTCGGGCCGGGGATGCAATCCAAAGTGCTCATCACCGTGCTCATCACCTTCTTCCCGCTGCTGATGAACACCCTGGTAGGCGTGCGCAGCGTGCCCGAAGAGATGTACCACTTGCTGTGCTCCCTGGGCGCGCGGCGCTGGCAGGTGTTGCGCTATCTGGAAATCCCCGCCGCGCTGCCCATGTTTTTCAGCGGACTGCGCATTGCGGCCACGCTGTCGGTGGTGGGCGCGGTGGTGGGCGAATTCATCGCGGCGCGCGAGGGCCTGGGCCTGCTCATCAACGAAGCCCGCGGGCGCTACGACACCGCGCTGGTGTTCGTGGGCGTACTCACCCTCATGGTCCTGGCCCTGGGCTTGTATGCCGCGGTGCGCTATGCCGAAAAACGCTTGCTGACCTGGCAACGCCGCAACGGCCAGGCCGTGGTCACCGGTCCTGGCCCACGCGCATCATCTTTTGTCAAGGAGGCCACACCATGACCCATCTGGCGCGTTTTCGCCCTCGTCGCATCCGTAGCATCGCCCTCGTGCTGCTGCTGCTGCTGTTGGCCCTCGCAGCCTGCGGCCAAGCCCCCGCGGCCACCGACACGCCCGCCACGGCCCGGCCGGTCCAAACCATCCGCCTGCCGATGGGCTACATCCCCAACATCCAATACGCGCCCTTCTATGTGGCCGTGGAACGCGGCTATTTTCGGGAGGCCGGCTTCGACATCCAGTTCGACTACAGTTTCGAGACCGACGGCGTGCGCCTGGTCGCCGCGGGCGAGGTCCCCTTTGCCGTGGCCTCGGGCGAACAGGTGCTCATGGCCCGCGACCAGGGCCTGCCCGTGGTCTATGTCATGGCCTGGTGGCAAAAGTTCCCCGTGGCCGTCATCGCGGCCGCGGACGCGCAGGTGCACGAGCCCGCGGATTTGCGCGGCCAGCGCATCGGGCTGCCCGGCCTGTTCGGCGCCACCTACATCGGCCTGACCGCGTTGCTGCACCACGCGGGCCTCACCGAAGCCGATGTCACCCTGGAAGCCATCGGCTTCAACCAGGTCGAAGCCCTGGCCACCGGCCAGGTACCCGTGGTGGTGGGCTATATCACCAACGAGCCCATTCAGTTGCGCCACCAGGGCTACGAGGTCACCGTGCTGCCCGTGGCCGACTATGTGGACCTGGCCTCCAACGGCATCATCACCAGCGAGGCCATGATTGCCGAGCATCCCGACCAGGTGCGGGCCTTCGTGGCCGCGTTGCACCGCGGTCTGCAAGATGTGGTCAACGACCCCGACCTGGGCTATGAGGTGTCGTTGAAATATGTGGAAGGTCTGGCCGACCAGGACCGGGGCGTGCAAATGGACATCCTGAACACGGCCATCTCGTATTGGTGGACCGGCGGGGACACGCCCTTGGGCCATGCGGACCTGCAGGCCTGGCGCAACATGAACGCGCTGCTGCACGACATGGGGCTCATCCAACGGCTGCAGGACATTGACGCCGCGGTGACCAACGAATTCGTGCCGTAGGCCGGCGTCCGCGCGAGGGAAGACCATGCCATCCACCCTGCTGGACATTCGCCATCTGACCGTGGTCTACGCGGGCGAGGGCCGCGCGCCCGACCTGCCCGTGCTGGACGACCTGTCGTTCGCCGTGGACGAGGGCGCGTTCGTGGCCATTCTGGGCCCCTCGGGCTGCGGCAAGAGCACCCTGCTGCGGGTGCTGGCCGGCTTGCTGCCGCCGACGCGCGGGCAGGTGTGGCTGGCCGGGCGTCCCGTCCAGGGCCCCCAACGCCAGGTGGGCATGGTCTTCCAAAACGCCAATCTGCTGCCCTGGCGCACCGTCTTGGGCAACATCCTGCTGCCCCTGCAGGTGCAGGGCGTGCCCGAGGCCCAGGCCCGAAGGCGCGCCTACGACATGGTGCGCCTGGTGGGGCTGGAGGGCTTCGAGGACACGCTGCCGCGCGACCTCTCGGGCGGCATGGCCCAGCGGGTGGCGCTGGCCCGCGCGCTGGTGCACAACCCGCGCCTGCTGCTGCTCGACGAGCCCTTCGCCAACCTGGACGCGCTCACCCGCGAAAGCATGTGGGGCGAACTGCTGCGCCTGTGGCACACGCAACGGCAGACTGTGCTCATGGTCACCCACTCCATTACCGAAGCCCTGCTGCTGGCCGACCGCGTGCTGGTCCTGGGCCCGCGCCCGGCACGCCTGCGCCTGGACCTGCGCGTCCCCCTGCCTCGCCCCCGGCACGAAGCCATGCGGTTCACCCCCCGCTTCGGCCATCTGGCCGAGGAAGTGCGGGCCGCGTTGGGCCTGCGCCGCGCCCCGCGGCCCGCGCCGCAACCGCTGCCGTGGGACACCATCGCCGGATGAGGATGCGTCATGGGCAACCCCAGCGGCCGGCTGCGCCCTCTGCACTATGCCCGCGACATGGAAGCCGTGGTGGAACTTTTGCGCGTGGGCTTTCCCACGGTGGAGCACGACCCGCGCGACCGGCAGATACTACGACGCTATCTCCATGCGACGCGCTGGGCCCCGCCGGGGCCGACCACCGAGGCCGACGTGCGCGCGGGGCAGGTGCCGTTTTTCGGCTGGGTATGGGAGCATCGCGGCCGGGTGGTAGGTTTCGTCGCGGTGGCGCCCGCGGCACGGCGGCATTATGTCCTGGCCAACATCGTGGTGCACCCCGACTATCGCGGGCGAGGCATCGGCCGCGCCCTGGTGCAACGCGCGCTGGCGTACATCGCGCGCCGCCGCGCGTACGCGCACCTCGAAGTGGCCGAAGACAACCGCGCGGCCCAGCGCCTGTACCAAAGCCTGGGCTTTGTGTATCAAGAAACGCGCGCCGAATGGCGCTACGCGCTGCGAGTCACCCCGACGCGGGCCTGGACGCCGGCCGCGCGCGTACGCGCACTGCGCGGCCGCGATTGGCCCCAGGTGCGCGCCTGGCTCGAGGAGGTCTATCCCCAGCGTCTGGCCTGGTATTGGGAACCCGCGCCCTTGCACCGCACCCTGCGCCCCGGCCTGCTCGGCGCGCTCTGGCGCTGGTGGGCCGCCGCGCCCCACGGCCTGCGCTGGGCCGTAGACGAAGCCGCGCGCCTGCGCGGGCTGTGGGCTTGCTGGCCCGAACCCGCCGCCATCCAACGGCTGTATCTCATCGCCGCGCCCGACCTGAGCGCCGAGGGCGTCCGCGCGGGGCTGTGGGCCCTGGCCCACGAACTGGAGCCCATCTGGCGGGTCACCCCTCAGGGCCAGACGACCGAGGAGCCGTACTACCTCTACCTTTCCCTGCCCGCGGCGCGCCACGAAGCCGCATTGCAGGCCGCGGGTTGGCAGCCGCGGATGCGGTTTTGGCGCATGACCGCGCGACCGTGAGACCGGCGACATGGACGAAGCCCCGCTCTTCCCCCGGCCCCACCCGTGGGGCGTGCGCACCGAGGCCGAAGCCCGCGCGTTGCAACAGCGCCTGGCCCGCCTGGTGCGCACCGAACCGCTGGACGCGCAGGCCGTGCGCTGGGTCGGCGGCGTGGATGTGAGCGCCCGCGACGGCCGGTTGCGCGCTGCGGTGGTGGTGTGGGACTGCCTGGAAGGCCATATGCGCCATCAGGCCACGGCCCAGGCCCCCGAGCCCATGCCCTATCGGCCCGGCTTCCTCTCGTTCCGCGAGATTCCCGTCATCCAACAGGCCTGGGAGCGGCTGACCCAGCGCCCCGAGGTGCTGCTGGTGGATGGGCACGGCGTCGCGCATCCACGCGGCCTGGGCATCGCCGCCCACCTGGGCGTGCTGCTGGACTGGCCCACCGTGGGCGTGGCCAAACGACGCCTGGTGGGGCGTCTGGCGCATCCCTTAGGGCCGACGCGCGGCTCGCGCGCCGCGCTGCTGTGGCAAGGCCGGGTGATTGGCATGGCCGTCCGCACCCGCGACCGGGTCAAACCCGTGTGGGTTTCGGTGGGGCACCGCGTCACCTTGGACGACGCGGTCGCGCTGGTGCTGCGCTGCAGCCGTTATCGGCTGCCCGAGCCCATCCGGGCCGCGCATCGCCTGGCCGGAAGTTGGCCCGCGACCGACGCCACGCATTGACGAAAACGGTATAATGAGGGGGCAACCGCGACGGCTCCGGCCGCAGGTCGGCCGTCCTTCGGGGCCAACGGCCCCGCATCCCCTTGCAGTGAGGTGCTTATGTCGGCGCGTGAGGCATTGGAACGCCGGCGGCGGGCTCGTCGCCGTCAACGCCTGGCCCTGTTGGGCATCATTGTTGGCGTGGTCATCGTGTTCCTGGCGGGCATCATCTGGTGGCAGTCACGAGCCTATTCGGCCCAGGTCACCGAAGCGGAGAGCAAAGATTATTACAAGACCCTGGCCCACGGCAACGCCTTAGGCGACCCCAACGCCCCCATCACCATCATGGAATTCTCGGACTTTCTGTGCCCCCACTGCCAGAACTTCTACAACACCACCGAAGAAGCCCTGGTGCGCACGCTGGTCGAGCCCGGCAAGGTGCGCTTCGTGTATCGCAGCATGGGGGACGCCATCGGCGGCCCGCGCTCGTTGGCCGCGGCCGCGGGGTTGTATTGCGCGCTGGAGCAGGACGCGTTTTGGCCCTATCATGATTTGCTCTTCGTGGCCGCGCCCCAGGCCCGCGGCGACAGCCGCATTTTCGGCCGCTCGCATCTCATCGCGCTGGCCGAACAATTGGGCCTGGATACGCAGGCCTTTGCCGAGTGCCTCGATTCGGGCCGGGGCGAGCAGCGCGCGCTGCAAGACCGCGACGAGGGCAGCCAGAAGTACGGCGTGCGCGCCACGCCCACCTTCATCTTCCTGAACGCGCAGGGCGAGATGGTGCACCGCCTGGAGGGCGCGTATCCCCTGGACGCGTTCGTGCAGGCGGTGAACCAACTGCTCGGCGGGCAATGAGCCTCCGCGGGGCCGGGTCGGACCCGGCCCCTTGCCGTTGGGCAGGCGCGTGATGGCGGCATCTCCCCCGGCCATTGTGGCGCACGGCCTGCAGGTGCGCTACCCTCGACGGTCACACGCCGCACCCGCGGGGCTGGACCTGGAAGTCCGGCCCGGTGAGACGGTGCTGCTGTTGGGGCCTTCGGGCAGCGGTAAGTCCACGCTGTTGCTGGCCCTCACCGGGCTCATCCCCCACGACTTGCCCGCGCGGGTGCAGGGGCACTTGCGTGTGCTGGGTGTGAACCCCCAGCAAGAGCCGCCCGGTGCGATGGCCACGCGTATCGGCCTGCTGTTCCAGGACCCGGAGGCCAGTTTCGCCATGCTGGTGGTGGAAGACGAGGTGGCCTTTGGGCTGGAGAATCTGCGGGTGCCGCCAGCCGCCATGCCCCCGCGCATCGCTGCGGCGCTGCAGGCCGTGGGCATGACCGCCTATCGCCATCGGCGGCTGGATGCCCTCTCGGGCGGTCAGCAGCAGCGGGTGGCCCTGGCCGCGCTGCTGGCCATGCAGCCCCCGGTGCTGGCGCTGGACGAGCCTACCGCGCATCTGGACCCCCAGGCCACGGCTACCTTTTTCACCACGCTGGCCGCCCTCAAGGCCACCCACACCATCCTGCTGGTGGAACACCGGGTAGACCAGGCCCTGGATGTGGCCGACCGGGTGGTGCTGCTGGACGCGCGCGGCCGGGTGTTGGCCCAGGGGCCGCCGCGCGCCACATTGCAACGCCATCGGGACGCGGCCCTGGAGGCCGGGCTGTGGCTGCCCGCGGACCTGGACCCGCGCGCGGCCTGGCGGGCCCGGCACACGACGCGGCTGCGCACCGACCCGCCGGCCGTCGAGGTGCAACGCGTCTCGTTCGCCTATCCCCAGGGCGGGTTCGTGCTGCGGGAGGTCTCGCTGCAGGTGCCCCAGGGCGACTTCCTGGCCCTGGTGGGACCCAACGGCGCGGGCAAGACAACCCTGGCCCGGCTGATGCTGCATTTGGGGCTACGGCCCAGCGCGGGCCAGGTACGGCTGTTCGGCACGCCGGTGGCCGCGCTGCGCCCGGCGGATATCACCGCGCGGGCGGGGTTCGTCTTCCAGAACCCCGAGCACCAGTTCGTCACCGAACGGGTGGAGGACGAAATCGCCTACGGCCTGCGAGCACGCGGCCGGCCCGAGCACGAGGTCCAGGCCCGCACCCAGGCGCTGCTGGCGCGCTTCGGCCTGCAAGCCCACGCGCGGCACAATCCGTTTCGCCTGAGCCAGGGGCAAAAGCGACGCCTGAGCGTGGCCACCATGCTGGCCGTGGCCCCGCGGCTGCTGATTTTGGACGAGCCGACCTTTGGTCAGGACCGCAACACGGCCTACGCGCTGATGGATTTGCTGTTGGACCTGAACCGGGAGGGGGTGACCATCGTGATGGTGACGCACGACACGCGGCTGGTGCGCCAATATGCCCGGCATGTGGCCGTGCTACGCGCCGGCCGCCTGGTCTGGCACGGCCCCACGGAGGCGTGGTCACCCGCGTCGGGCTGACGCCGGGGGCTGCGGGAAGCGGGTGCGCAGCAAGGCCAGGGTGTGGGCGCGTAACTGCTCCTGCACCGCGTCCCAGGGTTGGGTGGCGTCCAGGAGCACCCACCGCGCGGGTTCGGCCTGGGCCAGAGCCCGATAGCCCTCGCGCACCCGGCGGTGGAAGTCCAAGGTACGCTGCTCGATGCGGTCCGGCGCCTCGCCCTGGCGGGTGAGGCCCACCTCGGGCGGCACGTCCAGCAAGAAAGTGCGGTCGGGCCACAGCCCCTGGGTGGCAAAATGGATGAGGTCACGCAGCGTGTCCAGCGGCCACTGCCGATGGCCATATCCCTGATACGCCAAGGTGCTATCCGCGTATCGGTCGCACAGCACCACCTGACCGGCCTCGAGCGCGGGTACGATGCGCTGGGCTACATGTTGCGCCCGGTCGGCCAGGAACAGCAGCACCTCGGCCCGGGGGGTCAACACGCCCAGGCTGGGGTCGAGCAAAATCTGGCGAATGCGTTGTCCAATGGGTGTGCCACCGGGCTCGTGGGTGGTCAGCACGGGATAACCCTGAGCCCGCAAAAACGCGGCCAGCGCGCGAAGGTGGGTGGTCTTGCCGCTGCCCTCGGGGCCCTCGAAGGTGATGAAAACGCCGGGGTAGGTCATCGCCCGCCTGGTCATGACAAAGGGTCAAACATCGCCGGGGCCAGTATACCATGCCGCCGGGCCGTAGTATAATCCCCTTACACTTCCGCCGCCCGCGGCGTGTAAGGAGTGCATACGATGACCCATCCATTCGCTGCTGCCCGAGATACCCTGACCACTTCTCACGGCACCTATGCCATTTATCGCCTCGAC
>WGAK01000049.1 GCA_015494815.1 Anaerolineales bacterium
GGAGATTCAACGCTGGCCCAGGCCCGACAGCGCCAGCCTGCGCCTGCCGCCGCCTTTGACCTGGATGGTCGGCCTGCCGCTGGCCACCCCGCGGCGGCTGTTGGGCGTGCTGTTCGTCGGCGGGGTGGACCCCACGCCGTTGAGCGAATATGACCGCTTTGCGCTGCGTTTGCTGGCGCGGCAATTGACCTTAGTGCTGGAATATTTGCACCTCCACTGGGGGCAGAGCCTGGAGGCCGAAAAACAACGGGTGTTGACCTATCTGTTGGAACGGCTGCCCGCTTTGACCCACGCGTCGCAAGTGCTGCCCACGCTGGTCGAAGGCCTGGCCGCGGTGAATGCCCAGGGCGTGCTGCTGACCCCCATGCCGCAATTGACCGACGCCTGGCAGATGGTCTATCCCGAGCCCGAGCCCTCGGCCGAGAGCGGCAAAGTGCCCACGGTGCGCAATTTGCTCTCGCTCATCAGCGACGGCCCCGCCCACCTGGTGGTGGACGAGAGCGAGAGCACCGGCTTAGGCGGATTGGCCCGCCTGCACAACTGGCAAAGCCTGGGCCTGTACCCCGTGCGGGACCACGAAGAGCGCATCCTGGCCGTTTGGGTGCGCGGCACGCCGCCCGGCGCCAGTGAATCCCCGGCAGACCGGGAGCGCGAGCGGCTGTTCGCGGATTTGATTGGCTGGGCCGTGGTCTACGCGGGCCTGCAGCAACGGCTGTCGGTGTGGCAGGTGGTGCGTCAGATGCTGGACTACGCGCCCGAGGCGCCCTCCGAGGGGCATCTCTACCTGCGCGCGTGGGACCTGCTGCAAAAGCATCTGCCGCAGGCCGACTTCTTCGTCACCTCGCGGCGCGGGGGCGCGACCTACACCTTCATCTACCCCTACGGGCAACGCTATTACCACACCACCGTGACGCCCCTGGAGCAGGCGCTTATCCAGCAAGTGTTGGAGCGTGGGCAGCCGCTGTTGCTGCGCGACAAGCACAAAATCATCGCCCAGGCCGGGCGCACGGTGCGCATGGCCACCCGCATCCCGCAGTCGTGGTTGGGCGTGCCCGTGCTGCTGGGGAATCAGCGCCTGGGCGTCATCGGCCTGGTGCAATGGGACAAGGCCAACGCCTTCACCGACGAGCATCAGGCCTATCTGACCACCCTGGCCCAGGGTCTGGCCGGTGTGTTGTACTACATCCAGCAAGAAGGCCGCTTGCGCAAACGCATCGAGCGGGAACAATCCCTGCGTTCCTTCGCCCAGACTTTGACGGGTCTCACCGATGTGCGCAACATGCTGGACTTCAGCGCGAGCGAGATTTTGCGTTTGTTCGAGGTGAAGCAGGTCGAAATCGAACTTTTCTCGACCCCCGTTGAGGACACGAGCGACGCGACTCCGTCCAACGGCGGTGCGGAGCAGAAGTCATGAAACCACGAACGACCCCGGGCGGCGAAGGCGTTACGCCCTACCAGTCGGCCACCTTTGGCCAGCAAATGCAGTTGTATCGCGAGCGGCTGCTCTCGATATTGCTCAGTCTGGTGGGCACTTTGCTGCCGATTCTCTTCGGCGCGTATCTCTGGCGTTTCTGGCACTACCCGCAATTGCGCCTGGTGTATGTGGGCCTGCTGGCCGCCAGTTTCTTGCTGGGCTGGGGGCGCTTCTTAATTCGCCTGTCGTACACCTGGCGGGTCGCGATGTTGCTGGTGCTGATTCAACTGATGGCCGTGTACGCGGCCCTCTATTACGGCAATCTGGGCGAAGCCAACCTGTCCTTCCTGTTCGCCATCGTGGTGGGCGGGCTCTTCCTGACGGGGTGGAGCATCTTCGTCAACACCGTTTGGGTGATAGCCCTGCATTTGCTCACCAGTTATCTCGTGGTCGAAAAAGGCATCACCCTCACCCAGTTGACCAACATCCCACCCTTTGCCTTGCAAACCGAGACCCAGTGGTTGTTCACCAGCGTGGCGTTCGTCATCGCGGGAATGGGCATTTTGTCCCTGGTGTACTTCATCGGCAAGCGCTTCGAGACCACCCTGGAAGACACGGTGCAATTGACCCGCATTCTGGAATATGAGCGCCAGCGCCTGAGCGACCGCGAACGCCTGCTGCGCCGCCGGGTACGGCAAATCCGCGCCGCCAGCGAAATCGTGAACGCGCTGGGCGGCATTGCCGACCCGCGCGACATGATGCAGCAGGTGGTGGACCAGATTCAACGCCAGTTCGGCCTCTACTATGTGGGCATCTTTTTGGTGGATGAGACTTTTGAATTCGCGGTCTTGCGGGCCGGCAGTGGCACCCCGGGCGAACGGATGGTGGCCGAAGGCTATCGGCTGCCGTTGGGCGGCACCTCGATGATTGCCTGGGCCATCGCCCACCGCGAGCCGCGCGTGGCCCTAAATGTGCAAAAGGACCCCACCCACTACGAAAATCCCTACTTGCCCTACACGCGCTCCGAATTGGCCCTGCCGCTCATCGCGCGCGGCGAAGTGTTGGGCGCCATGACGGTGCAGTCCGACCGGGCCAACGCCTTCGACGAAGAGGATATTCGCACCTTGCAGACCCTGGCCAACAGCGTGGCTCTGGCCTTGTCGAATGTGCTCACCGTGCAGCGCCTGCAAAGCCAGTTGCGAGAAATCGAGTCGCTCCAGCAACGCTTGTTGGGCCGCACCTGGGGCGAATTGGCCGAAGGGCTGCAGGTTCAGCGCACGGCCTCGAGCCTGGGCCCGGCCGCCGCGGAGTCCGACGAAGGCGTGCCCTTGATTCTGCCCATTCGGCTGTACAACCAGACCATTGGCGAAGTGCGGGTGCTCAGCCCGCGGCCCTGGCAAGAGGACGAGGCCAACTTGCTGGAAGGTATCGTGGCCCTGCTCACCAACCACTTGATGGTCGCCCGCCTGTTGGACGAAGTGCAGAACTACGCCCGCCGCGAAGAGGTCCAAAACCGCCTGGCCGCGCGCTTCGCTTCTGCCCTGGATTTCGAACTGCTGGTGCGGGCCGCGTTGGAAGGTCTGAGCGAGACCTTCCAGGTGCAGGAGGCCTGGCTGGTGCTGGAGGCGCTGGGACAACCCGCGCAGGACGCCCACGACGAGGGCGGGGCGTCGTCCCCCGCGCCCACCGACCCCTCGGCGCCCTCGGCCGGAGGTAAGACGGCATGATGTCCGACCGCCGCACGCTCTCGGTTCCACGCCCTCAGCGGACCCTGCGCCGCACGGTGCAGCAATTCCTGGTGGCCATTGTGGCCGTCTTGCTGTTGTTGGGCGTGTTCGTGGGCTACCAGGTGTTCACCTTGCGGGCCATCGTGCTTCGCATGTATAGTGATGTAGGACCACTGTTGCTGAGCAACGAAACCATTGCTCTGGTGGAACGGGCCGCGCACGTGCTGCGCGGCATCGAGGTGGTGCTGGAGAGCGACCCCGAAGCCGCCGAACGCCAGGCCCTGGACTGGAGTTCGCAACTGGTGGCCTTGCACAGCGCCTTGAACTCCAATCAGAAGGACCTGGAAGCCTTCATTGATACCCTCCCCCCCGACGACCCGCTGCAGCCGCCGCTGGCTCGAGCCTGGGCCCTGCAGCGTGAGACGGTGCGCCTGCTGCAAGAGATTACCCAGGCCATCAATCATGAAAATTGGGATGACGCCCGTGCTCTGATTCGACGCTTCTTCACCGTGTACGAAGAGTACCACCTGGCCCAACGCTTCATCGTCCGGGTGCTGGAAGAACGCCGGGACGCGACGCTGCATACTATGCTGCAGTCCTTGCGACGCATTCTGTTCCAACCCTTCGTGGTGGTGGTGGTGTCGTTGCTCCTGGTCGCGGCCTTCACCCGCTTCGTGAACCGTCGTATCATTCAGCGGCTGGAAGAGACTTCCCAGGGCGTGTTGCGCTTTGCGGAGGGCGATTACGGCTATCGCCTGGAAACGGAGGAGGGCCTGAGCGACGAGGTCGTCTACCTGCAGCAGGTCTTCAACCTCATGGCCGAGCGGGTGCAATCGGTCCAACTCTCGCTGGAGCAGCGCGTGGCCGAGCGCACCTACGCGCTCCAACGCCGGGTGGGGCAAATTCAGGCCGCGGCCGATATCGCCCGCTTGCTGACCTCGCTGCGCTCCCCCGAGTTGTTACTGGAGCGCACCGCACGCCTCATCGCCGAACGCTTTGGCTACTACCATGTGGGCATTTTCTTGCTCGACGAGAGCGGCGAGTGGATGGAACTGCGGGCGGCCAGCAGCGAGGGGGGGCAGCAGATGGTCTCCCGGCATCACCGTTTGCGGGTGGGCGAAGAAGGTGTGGTAGGGTTCGTCGCCCGCACCGGCAATCCCCGCATCGTCTTGGATGTCTCCGAGGACCCGCATTATGTCCGCCCTACCGAGTTGTCCCTGACCCGCTCGGAGATGGCCTTGCCGTTGCGCGTGGGCGGCCGGGTGCTGGGCGTGCTGGACATCCAAAGCACCCAGCCCAACGCGTTCTCGCCCGAAGATGTGACCACGCTGCGGGTCGTGGCCGACCAGTTGGCCGTGGCCTTGGACAACGCGTTCCTGCTGCAGCGCATGGAGCGCGCCCTGGACGAACTGCACTGGGTGCAGCGTCAGTTGGCCCAGCGCGGTTGGGAAGAATTCTTGCGCACAGTACCGGCGCGGGTCTACCACCGCACCGCGCGCGGGGAATTCCAGCCTTTGGCCGAACCGCCCGAGACGCTGACCACACCGCCCCCGGACCCCGAGACGAAGGAACACGAACTGCGGCTGCCCATCGAGGTCCGCCAACAGCGGGTGGCCTGGCTGCGCTTGCGGCGGCTCACGCCCTGGACCAGCGCGGAACGGGAGATGTTGCAAGCCCTGGCCGACCGCCTGGGCCTGGCGTTGGAAAGCGCGCGGTTGTACTATGTGGCCCAGCGCCGGACCGCCTGGCTGCAGGCCGCAGTGGAATTAGGCCGCATCATGCGCACCTGGGACGAGGCCACGCTGGTCACGGCCTTTGTGCGCGAATTGCTGACGCGCTTCCCCTTCTGGCGGGCCGCGCTGTATGTGTTCGAGCCCGAAGAGCGTCAATTGCGCGTCCACGCGGCCGCGGGCGCGCACGCGGACGACTTGCTCGTGCCGCCGGCCCACACGGTGCCCCTGGAAACCGAGGACCCCATCGCTCGGGTGGCCCAGCGCCGGGAGCCTTTGTTGCTCAACACGCCCAAGGCCATGCAGGCGTATCCCGACACCGCACCGGCCCCTCCGGGTGGCGCGCGGCTGTTGCTGCCTGTGTTGTTAGGCGGCGAACTGTTCGGTGTGTTGGACCTGCACGCTCAGCGCCCGCGGGCCTTCCTGGAAGCCGACCTGACCGTCTTGCGACTGTTGGTAGATTCGCTGGGCGTGGCCTTGCTCAACGCCCGGCTGGTGGCCCGACTGCAATTGTTGCTGTCGGAGCAACAGCGTTTGCAACACGCCCTGACCCAAGCCACTGCGGCCGCGTCGGTGCCCGAGGCCCTGGACATCGTGGTGCAGGCTCTCTATGAATTGGAAACGCCGCAGGCCGTGGCTTTCTATCTGCCTTCGGAGAGCGAACCGCACATCCTGTCCCGCGTGGCGGCCCGGGCCCACGAGGGTCTGACCGACGCCTGGCCCGAGCAGATCCCCTTAGATGCCGAAGATAGCCCCATCGCGCATGTGTTCACTACCGGCAACGGCCTGTGGGTCAATCAGATTGCCTGGGCGGACGACCACCTGACGGGTCTGGCCTCGCTGATGGTCGTGCCGTTGGTGTATGGCGACGAAATCTTGGGCGTGCTGGCCTTCCAACACGCTCGCCCCAACGGCTATACCGAGGACTTCTGGGGCCTGGCCCACACCACAGCCAACGCGGTGGGCAGTTTGCTGTCGAACCTGCGTTTGCTGGAGCAGGTGCGTCGGCGGTCGGCCCAACTGCAATTGCTGTATGACTTCACCGTGGCCATCAGCGGGCACACGCATTTCGACGATTTGGCGCGCGATGCCACGGCCCGACTGCGCACCACCTTCGATGCGCTGCACGCGGGTCTATTGTTGTTCGACGAGCGCAAGCCAATGGCCTTTCTGGCGGCCACCGCTTCCCGTTCGCCCGATGCACCGGGCGCGGATTGGCGTCAGACCCGCTTGCCGTTGTTGCCCGGCGTGCCCCTGACGCGCATCAAAGAGGAGCCGCGCGTGTGGGTGGTGAATTATGCCCAGTTGCAGCACGCACCGGCGCCTTTTCGGCAGGCCGTGGAGCGGCGCGGGGTGCGCAGCCAGGTCTTCGCGCCCTTGTTGGTCGGCGGCGAGGTCATTGGCGCGGTGGCCCTGGGCTTCGA
>WGAK01000050.1 GCA_015494815.1 Anaerolineales bacterium
GCTCGTCAATGATGCGCGCGCCCTGCACCCGGGGGCGGGGCGGCTCCACCGCTTCCAGGCGATAGAGGGCTGATTTGTACCAGTCGTAGTCCACCCGCGCGCCCAACTTTTGCACGATGGGCAACTTCTCCTGATAGCGGAAGAAGTTGGTCTCGCCCTCGTCGGGGTAGACATTGAACTGCCGCCGAATATCGGTGATGACCAGGCCCATGTCGTGAATCATACGCTGGATGGTGTACCACTTGCGCCGCGAGGCTTCTAAGGTGGTCAGGCCGAAGTAGCCCGCGCTGCCCACCCCGCGCAGGGTCGAAACCCCGCGCGAGAGGAACAGTTCGATGCCCGGCACGGTTTCCACGGGGTCGGTGACGAACACATCGAACTGGCCGCGCCAGGACGCGGGAAAGGCCTGCTGCACATCGTAGCGGCTGGCCTCGATGGGGAACCCGTGGGTTTGGGCCGTGCGCTGCAGGAAGGCAATCAGGCGCTCGTCGATGTCTACCACCACGATGCGGCGGGGCAGGCCGGTGAGGGCTGCGGCCAGGCTGAGCAGGTCGTCGTCGCCGACGATGAAGATGTCGCCGTACAGGTCGCCCCGTTCGTACATGAAGGCCACCCGCCGCACCACGCCCTCGGGGCTGATGTAGCCCTGGTCGTAGCGCTCGATGGCCTGGGGCCGCGCGGCAATCAGTTCCCGGTATTGGGCCAGCACTTGCCGGAAGAAGGGGCTCAGGCGATAGCCCGTGCCCTCGCAGGCTTCGCAGCGCAGGGGCCCCGCGGCCACCAGGGTCGCGGCCGCGCGTTGGCCCTCGGGCGTCAGGCGGGCCTGACCCGCGTCCACCTGCACCCAGCCCCGTTGTTGAAGCCCTTGCAGGTGCTGGAAGAACTCGGGCAGGGTGCCGTCCTGGGCGTCGAGCAAGCGATACACGCTCACGGGCCCGGCCTTGAGGGTTTGCAGCATTTGGCGTTCCAGGCGGTCCATGGCCTACCCCCTGTCCATGACCACATGGCGGTACCATTGCGGCCGAAACTTCGCCAGCAGCAGCCGAAAGGCCTCATCGGCCTGTTCGGGCTCGCCGCAGGTGAAGACATCCACATTGACCAGGCCGTGCTCGGGCCAGGTGTGGATGGCCAGGTGGCTTTCGGCCAGCAGCACCACGCCGGTGACGCCGTAGGGCTCGAACTGCTTGTACGCGCGGCCCTCTTCGGTCAGGCGGGCCTCCCGCACGACCTCGTCGAGGATGGCCTCGACGGTTTCCCGGCGGGAAATCAACTCGGGCGCCACGCCGTACAGGTCGGCGATGATGTGCCGCCCCACAACAACACCCGGCCCTGAGTTCCAGGCCGGGCGTGGGGAGGCATTGACCGATTGAGACGACAAAGCGGCGCGCGGCGGCGCCGTTGTGGGGGAGAGAACGGTGCTGAGCATGGCCCCTCCTTTGGGTAATAGGATGAACCCGCCCGCGTACACCGTGTACTTGGGAAGGTAGGGGAAAAGTATACTCGTGGCCCGGGCTTTTGGCAAGGACGCCCGCAGGCGAACTCCGCGCCCGTTCCCGTGCGGGGCAAAATGTGCTATCCTTGAGGCCATCCGCGGCGGCCCGCGCTGGCGGGTCGCATCTTCGCCCAAGGAGCACGACATGGACGCGAAACCCGTTCTGGCCGTCATCGGTGGTACCGGCAAAGAAGGCCGCGGCCTGGCCTATCGCTGGGCCCGCGCCGGTTATCCGGTCCTCATCGGTTCGCGCTCGCCCCAGCGGGCGCACGATGCCGCGCAGGTCATTCGCGACCGCCTGGGCCCCGACGCTCAGGTGGAGGGGCGCGACAATCTGCAGGCGGCCCGCGAGGCCGACATCGTGGTGCTGGCCGTGCCCTATGCCGCGCACCGGGCCACGGCCCAGGCCCTGCGCGAGGCCGTGCAAGGCAAGATTGTGGTGGATGTCACCGTGCCGCTGCAGCCGCCCAAGGTCACTAAGGTGCATCTGCCGCCCGAGGGCAGCGCGGCTCTGGAGGCCCAGGCCATTTTCGGGCCCGAGGTGCAGGTGGTGGACGCCTTCCAGAACATCTCGCATCATGTGCTCTGGAGCGATGCCACCCCAGAGATGGACGTGCTGGTGGCCGGACGGGGCAAGGCCGCGCGGCAGACCGTGATGCGTCTGGTGGAGGACGCGGGCTTTCGGGCCTGGGACGCGGGGCCCATCGAGAACACCATCGTGGTCGAGGGCCTGACCTCTGTCTTGCTCTACATCAACAAGCGCTACGGCGGCCCCCACGCGGGGGTGCGCATCGTGGGCGTGGCCCAGGATTGAGCCATGACCCTCACCCTGACGCCGTTGCCCGGCATCCCCGAGGTGCGGCCCGGCGACGACCTGGCCGGGTTGGTGCGCCGCGGCTTGCAGCAGGCCGGGCTCACCTTGCAGCCGGGCGACATCATCGTGGTGGCGCAGAAAATCGTCTCCAAGGCCGAGGGGCGCTTCGTGCGCCTGGAGGATGTAACCCCTTCGGCCCGGGCACAAGCCCTGGCCCGGCGCACGGCCAAAGACCCGCGGCTGGTGGAACTGGTGCTGCGCGAGAGCGCGCAGGTGCTGCGTGCGGTGCCCGGCGTGCTCATCGTGGAGCATCGCCTGGGCTTCGTGTGCGCCAACGCGGGCATTGATCGCTCCAATGTCCCGCCGCAGGGCCGGCCGGGCGAATGGGTGTTGCTGCTGCCGCGCGACCCCGATGCCAGCGCGGCCCGCCTGCGCGCCGCGCTGGCGCGTACCACGGGCGTGGCCCCCGGCGTGCTTATCGTAGACTCCCACGGCCGGGCCTGGCGCCTGGGTACGGTGGGCATGACCATCGGCCTGGCCGGGATGCCCGCGCTGGTGGACTTGCGCGGCCGGCGCGACCGGCAGGGCTATGTGCTGCAGGTCACCCAGGTGGCCGTGGCCGACGAACTGGCCGCCGCGGCTTCGCTCATGATGGGCCAGGCCGCGGAGGGTACGCCCGTGGTGCATGTGCGGGGGTTCCCCTATCCGTTGGGCGAGGGGCGGCTGGCCGATTTGCTGCGCCCGCGCGAGCGCGATTTGTTCCGCTGAGCGCGTGATGCGGAGGGGTGGTATGCGACGCGGTGGATGGCCGTGGTGGATTGTGGCGCTGTTGGCGCTGCTGGTGGCGGGGGGACTGCCGGGCCGCGCGCACGCCGCGCCGGCCCCCGCGGAGCCCTTCCCCCAACCCCAGGACGATGCCCCGCCCGGCGCGGAGGCGGTGCCGCCGACCGTGTGTCAGCAGGTGCGCGCGTTGCATCGCTGGGCGCTGCGCCTCACCCGGCTGGACCCGGCCCAGGCCGACGCGCTGGCCCGCACGTTGGGCTACGCGCCCGACGCCAGCGCCAGCCTGATGTGCGTGCCCCTGAGCCTGGAGGTGTTGCGCCAGGCCCGCCTGCTGCCGCCCGAGGTGCAGCCCGCGGCGTATTGGCTGCTGAACCCGCAGCAAGAGCCGCGCAAGGTCGCCCGACTGTTCCCGCCCGAGCGCTTTGTGCACGACCTCATCACCGATTTGCCCTCGCGGCTGGATTTCCGCGCCCGGCCCCTGGCGCCCGGCGATGTGCTGTATCTGTATTCGGGCTCGTGGGGCACTTTTTCGCACATGATGGTGGTGACTTATGTGGACCGGGCCGGCCGGGCGTATGGGTTGTCGAACCTGAACACGCCCCAGGGCTACATCGTGCGCGAGGTGCTGCTGTATGACCCGAACCGGCCGGGGGTGGGGCAGTTGGCCCGCTGGAACGACCCGCGCTGGGGCTGGCTGGGCCTGACGGGCTTCGGCGGCGTGGAGGTGTGGCGTCCGGCCGCGTGGGCGCGTTACGCGGCCGCGTTGGGCCGGGGCGCGTGCGCGGAGCCGCCCGCGGCGGGGGAGTGGCTGTGGGGCGCGGTCGGGGCCGAGGCCACCGAGTGAGGCCGGGGGCGTGATATAATCGAAGCCCCGCCGGATTCGCCGGGCCGGGAGCGTATTTTCGCCGGAGGTGAGACCGCATGGCCCAGGAATTCTTGTCCTTGCACGACCGCGTGGCCGTGGTGACGGGCGCGTCGCGCGGCATTGGCCGGGCCATCGCCCTGGAACTGGCCCGCCGTGGGGCCAGGGTGGTGGTCAATTACCGCCGCTCGGCCGACGCGGCCCAGCAGGTGGTGCAGGCCATCCGCGCCGCGGGCGGCCAGGCCGAGGCGTTTCAGGCCGATGTGAGCGATTATGACCAGGCCCAGGCCCTCATCCAGTTCGCGCGCCAGACCTGGGGCCGCGTGGACATTCTGGTCAACAACGCGGGCATCACGCGCGACAAACTCTTCATGCAAATGAAGCCCGCCGATTGGGACGAGGTCATTCGGACCAACCTGTACAGCACCATCCATTGCAGCAAGGCGGCCATTCGGCCCATGTTGCGCCAGCGCTACGGCCGCATCATCAACATCACCTCGGTGGCCGGCATCATCGGCAACGCGGGGCAGGTGAACTACTCGGCCTCCAAGGCCGGGCAAATCGGCTTCACCAAGGCCCTGGCCCGCGAGGTGGCCAGCCGCAACATCACCGTCAACGCGGTCGCGCCCGGCTACATCGAGACCGACATCTGGGCCGGGGTGCCCGAGGAGGCCAAGGCCCAGATTCTGGCCATGATTCCCGTGGGCCGCAAGGGCGCACCTGAGGATGTGGCGTATACCGTGGCGTTTCTGGCTTCGGAGCAAGCCGCGTACATCACCGGCCAGGTCATTGCGGTGGACGGCGGTATGACATAGGCGGCCGCGCGTGGCCCCAGGAGGTTTCCCCATGACCGAACAGGTGACCCCCGGCAAGACCACCATCGCGCCCGAGGTGCTGCTGGCCATCGTGCGCCTGGAGACCCAAAAGGTGCCGGGCGTGCACGCGCTGGCCCCTGTGCCCGGTGCGGTGAACCGCTTTTTGCGCCGCAGCGAGCCCGGTGTGCGCTTGCAGGTGCACGACGATGTGGTGGACGCGGACATCTATGTCATCCTCGACGGCCATACCAACCTGCGCCGGGTGAGCCGCGATATCCAACGCGCCGTGGCCCAGGCGTTGGAGCGCATGGTGGGCATGACGCCGGGCCGCATCAATGTGCACATCGAAGACCTGCACTACGCGGACACGGGAGACGAGCAGGCATGAAAGCCCGTACCCGGGCCCGGGCCGTGGCCCTCAAAGCCCTCTACGAGATTGACCTGACGGGGCATCCGCCGGCCGCGGTGCTGGACGCGCGGCTGGCCGAAGAACCGCTGGAGCCCCGGCTGGCGGCCTTTGCCCGGCGGCTGGTGCAGGGGGTGATACCCATGCGCCCCTGGCTCGACCAGTACATCGCGCAGCACGCGCCCGAGTGGCCGGTGGAGCAGTTGCCCGTGGTGGACCGCAACATTTTGCGCCTGGCCCTGTGGGAGATGAGCCTGGACCCTGAAGGTACCCCGGCCAAGGTGGTCATCAACGAGGCCGTGGAACTGGCCAAGACCTTCGGCGGCACCAGTTCACCCCGCTTCGTCAACGGCGTGCTGGGCAGCCTGGTGCAGCACTTGGACGCCATCCGCACCCATTTGCAGTCGTTGCAACCGCAAACTTCGTGAGGCCCGGCATGTTCAACATCGGCGGCTGGGAACTGGTCTTCATCGTCTTGCTGGTGCTTTTGTTGTGGAAGCCCGACGAGTTGGAAAGCCGGGCGCGGCAGTTGGGCCGTTGGTGGGCCCGCCTGACCCATTCCCCCTGGTGGCGGAGCATGCAGCAGATGCGCTGGCGCGTGGACCAGTTTTTGCGTGAGGCCGCGCGCGAGGCCAATATCGAAGAGGCGGCCAAAGCCTTCGCGGACGCGGGGCAAATCTGGCCCGCCGCGGCCGCGGAGCAGACGCGCGCCACGCGTGCGTTCGACCCGCCGCCGCCCGCGCCGCGGACCGACGCAGTGCCTTTTGCGGCCCCGGCTCCGCGGCCCCCCGCGCCGCCTGCCGACGCGCCCGAATCCCCTGACGCGGCCTCGCCTGCGGCCCCGGCCTCGCCTGCCGCGCCGGAGGCGCCGGATACGACCCCATGACCCGCATCGTCCGCCGTCTTGTGTACGGGCTGACCGCGCCGGTGCGCCTGCCGTGGCGAGCCTGGCGCGCGGGCGCGCGGGCCCTGTATCGGGCTCGGGTGCGGCTGGTGCATTTCTTCACCGCGCCGGCCGAAGAGCACGATCTGGGCACCGCGCTGGAAACCGCGGTGCGGGAACCGCGCACCCTGGCCGAACATCTGGAGGCCTTCCGCCCGCATCTCTTCCGCGCGCTGGCGGCCTATTTGCTGGCCGTGACCGCCGCGTTCGTTGTGTTGCCCGAGTTGCTGGCGTTTTTGACCGAACCCGTGGGCGGCCTGGGACACCTGCAGGCCATCGAGGTCACCGAGCCGTTGGGGGTGACCATGCGGGTGGCCATGCTGGCCGGGTTCGTGCTGGCCCTTCCTTATATATACCTGGAACTGTATGGGTATGTGGCCCCGGGCCTGCAGCCCCGCACGCGGGTGTGGGGCCTGCTGGCCCTGCCGCTGGTGCTGGCCTTTTTCGTGGCCGGAATGGCCTTCGCCTATTTCGTCATGCTGCCCGTCGCGCTGCCCTTTTTGCTCAACTTCATGGGCATCCCCAC
>WGAK01000051.1 GCA_015494815.1 Anaerolineales bacterium
ACAACGGTGATGCCCGTTTCTTCTTTGAACAGGTCATACACCTCGGGGTCAATGTACTCGGACCAGTTGTAGAAAACGATTTCCTGGGCCGGCTGTACTTCGGCCGGGGCCTGCTCTTGGGTCGGCGCGGCTTGTTCCTGCGTGGTCTCGCCACCCGCCGCGGCTTCGGTGGCCGGGGCTTCGGTCTTGCCGCCACAGGCCACCAGCGCCAACACGGCCAGCAGGGCCATCACCAACCACACCCAACGGGTCGTTCTGCGCATCGGAGCACCTCCTTGGGAAAAAGAATCGGCCAAACGGAATCGCACGCCCAGGCCGCGGGGTCAGAACATCTGGATTTTGCGGTCCTCATTGCCCCGCGCGGCCAGCAACGCCAAGGTCACCAGCAGCAACGAAAAGCCCAGCATCAAACTGGAGACCGCGTTGATTTTGGGCGTGACGCCTTTGCGAATCATGCCAAACACGCGTACGGGCAAAGTGTTGAAGCCCGCGCCGCTGGTGAAGAAGGTGATGACGAAATCATCCAGCGACAGGGTAAAGGCCAGCAGCGCGCCGCCCAGCACCCCCGGCATCATCAGGGGCAGGGTCACCCGCCAGAAGGTGCGCCAGGGGGTCGCGTAGAGGTCCTGGGCCGCCTCGTCCAGGGTGCGGTCCATCTGCGCCAGGCGCGCCCGCACCACCACGGCCACGAACGAAATGTTGAAGGCCACATGGCCGATGATGACCGAATAGGGCACGGCCAACCGCAGCCCCGCGATGCTCACCTTCCAGGTCTGAAAGCCGATGCCGCTCAGTTTGAAGAAGGCCAGCAGCATGATGGCCATCGCGATGTCGGGGATGATGATGGGCAGATACAGGGTGATGTCCGCGAACAGCCGGGCCGGGAACCGCCGGTACCGCTCCAGGGCCAGCGCCGCCAAAGTGCCCAACACCGTGGCGATGAGCGTCGAGACCACGGCCACGAACACGCTGTTCCACAACGCCACCATGATTTGGTGGTCTTGCAGCATGGCTTCATACCACCGCAGGGTGAAGCCCGACCACTTGGACACCGACCGGCTGTCGTTGAACGAGAAGATGACCAGGATGACGATGGGCAGGTAAAAGAACGCGTAGCCCAAGAAGCCATAGGCTACGAACAGCCCCCGTCGCAGCCAATGGCGGGTTCGGTGCTGGCGGGCAACCTTGGCCGCAGATGCGGTCATCACAAGCCTCCTTGTCCGGCCCGGTCACCGCCGGTGCGGAAGTACACCAGCGTGGCCAGCAACATCACGGCCATCATGAGCACCGACAACGCGGAGCCAAAGGGCCAGTCATGCGCGCCCAGGAACTGGTTGGTGATGACATTGCCAATCATCAGGCGTTTGCCCCCGCCCAAAATGGCCGGCGTGACGAACGCGCCCAGCGAGGGGATGAACACCAGCATGGTCCCGGCTACCACCCCCGGCAACGACAGGGGCCAAATCACCCGCCGGAACACCTGCCAACCCGACGCGTACAGGTCTTCGGCGGCCTCCAGCAGGCGATGGTCAATTTGCTCCAGGGCCGCGTAGATGGGCAAAATCATGTCCGGCATCCAGCCATACACCAGCCCCAGGGTGATGGCGAAGGTGTTGCCAAACAGCGGCAGTGGCTTGTCGAGAAGCCCCCACTGCATCAGCCACACATTGATGAGCCCGGTGTTGGTGCGCAACAGAGTGAGCCAGGCGTAGGTGCGCACCAGGAAGTTGGTCCAGAAAGGAATCATCAGCGCCAGCACCAGCGCGTTGCGGGTTTTCTCCGGCCGGGTGGCGATGAAGTAGGCCAGCGGATACCCGAAAAGCAGGCTGAAGAACGCAGTCAAGAAGGCTATCCAAAGGGAGTACAGGAAAGTTTTGAAATACAGCGGGTCGAACACGCGGCGGTAGTTGTCTAAGGACCACTTCCACACCACGCCGCCGTAGACATCCCGCTGCAGGAAACTGTACACCACGATGATGCCCAGAGGGATGATGAAGAAGAGCAGCAGCCACAGAAACGACGGGGCCAGCAGCAGCCAGGCCCGCAAGGCGGGGTAACGGCGCAGGGCATCGTTCACGAGTCCCTCCGAAAGACGCGGGTGGCCTCGCTGGGCCACACCACAATCACATGCTCGCCGCGCTGGAACACATCGGCGTCGCCGCGGCCTACGGGCAGGCGCACGTGCAGCGAGCACTCGCCCGCAAGGTGAATCTCGTAGCGAATGTCCAGGCCGTGGTAGATGACATGGCGCACGATGCCTTCGACACGATTCCACGGCCCACCCTCGGGAGCGGTGTTGGGGCGATGCAGCCACATCCGCTCGGGCCGCACCGCGGCCACCGCGGGCGCGCCCGCGTTCAGCGACGGCTCGGCCCACCCGGCTTGCAGGCGCGCGCCCCCGGCCGTGAGCACCTCCACCGTCGAGCCCACCCGCAGCACCTCCACGGGGATGAAGTTGGTCTCGCCGATGAAATCGGCCACGAACAGGGTGCGCGGCTGTTCATACACCTCGGGCGGCGGCCCCACCTGCAACACCCGGCCGTGATTCATGACCGCGATGCGGTCGGCCATGGTGATGGCCTCTTCCTGGTCGTGGGTCACATACACGAACGTGATGCCCACCTGCTCCTGGATGGCCTTGAGTTCCAACTGCATGGCCTTGCGCAACTTCAGGTCCAGCGCGCCCAGGGGCTCATCCAGCAGCAGCACCTTGGGCTGATTAATCAGCGCGCGGGCCAGAGCCACCCGTTGCTGCTCACCACCCGAAAGTTGATGCGGGCGCCGTTTCTCGTAGCCGCTCAAACGCACCAGGTTCAGCATCTCCCCCACCCGACGGCGAATCTCGTCTTTGGGCACCCCGCGCATCTCCAGGCCAAAGGCGATGTTTTGCGCCACGGTCATGTGCGGGAACAAAGCATAATTTTGAAACACGGTGTTCACCGGGCGCTGGTAGGGCGGCTTGTAACCCTGGGGCTCGCCCTCGATGAGCACCTCGCCCTCGGTGGGCAACTCGAAGCCGCCAATCATGCGCAAGGTCGTGGTCTTGCCCGACCCGCTGGGGCCCAACAAGGCGAAGAACTCGCCCGGCGCAATCTGCAGCGACACATGGTCAACGGCGACGACATCGTCGAAACGCTTGACGACATCGCGCAGTTCAACGGCGGGGACAGAAGCATCGGACACAGGCAAACTCCAAAGCGAAAACGCGGCCTTTGTGGGGGACTTCATTCGAAAGTGAGCGTATTGTACAAAGAAAATCCGATTTTTGCAAGCAATTGCCCCTATCTGCGTGGGAACGGGCAATTTGGGGCCCGGCGGGCCGCGCAAATGCGCGCGTCTACCCGACTATGCGGTCCCGCGCTTGCGGGCCAAATGCTGTAGCAGGCGCTCGGGCGCCCAGGTGTTGAGCACCTGCGCGGCCTCGGCCCCGGCCTGCCGGGCCACGGCCAGGCCATACGGCCAATAGTCCAACTCCGCGGCCCGATGCGCGTCGGTGTCAATGCTAAGCCAGGCCCCGGCCTGCACGGCCAGCCGCGCATGCTCGGCGCGCAAATCCAGGCGATGGGGGTTGGCGTTGATTTCCAGCGCCACGCCGTGCGCGGCCGCGGCGCGCACGATTTGCGCCATGTCGGGCGCCAGCCCCGCGCGACGGGGCAACAGCCGCCCCGTGGGATGCCCCAGAATGTGCACCCGCGGGTGCTGCACCGCGCGCAACAGGCGGGCGGTGGCCTGGGCCGGGTCCTGTTCCAGGGCCTGATGGGGCGAGGCAATCACCACATCCAGTTGGGCCAGCACCTCATCGGGATAGTCCAGCCGCCCATCGGGCAGAATGTCCACCTCCGCGCCCTGGAGCAAACGCAGGCCCGAGCCCAGGTCGGCCTGCACGGCTTGAATCTCGGCGCGTTGGCGGGCCAGGTCGTCGGCCGAGAGGCCCCCGGCCACTTTGAGGCTGACAGAATGGTCGGTGATGGCCAGCACCCGCAGGCCCCGGTCCAAGGCGGCGCGGGCCAGGGCCCGCACATCCAGATGGCCGTCGCTCCAGGTGGTGTGGGCGTGCAACTCGGCCCGGCGGGGGACATCCCAGGGCAGCCGCGCGGTCAGGGCGCGCGCCCAGGCCTGGGCATCGTCCAAAGGCAGCGCCCACTCCCGCGCACACGGCGGAATCCACGGCAGGTCCAGCGCGGCGTACACCTGGGCCTCGGAAGCCGCGGGCAGGGGCCGGCCCCCGGCGTCGTACAGCCCCGCGGGGGTCAGGCGCAGCCCCCGGGCCGCGGCGTGGGCCTGCAACGCGGCCCAATGCGCATCGGGGCCCGTGGTAGCCAGCCACGCGGCGCCCCAGGTCTCGGGGCGGGTCCAATGCACCTGCACGGTGCAGTCCAGCGCCGTCGCCACGGCCCAGATGTGCGAGTCCACCACCTCCACAGCGCGCACCAGCGGGTCGTCGGCCAGGGCGTCGGCCGGGGGCGGCGTGGCCGCTGCGGCCAACACGCGCACCTGGGGCACCAGCGCGGCCCAGCGCCGCACCGCGCCCGTGGGGGCCGCCCGCACCACCGCCGCGTGGTCCAGCAAGCGCGCCGCCAGGGTGCGGGCCAGGCCCCAGGCTGCGTCCAGGCGCAGAGGCGCGGCCGCGTCGAGGGAGCGGGCCTCCAGCGCCTGTCGCAGGCGTTGCAGCGTGCGCGGGCCCAGGCCCCGAATGCCCCGTACCCGACCCGCGACCAACGCCGCGTGCAGGTCCGCGGTGGAGGTCAGGCCCAGTTGCTGCCACAGAGCTCGCACCCGGCTGGGCCCCAGGCCGGGAAGTTCCAGCAGTTCCAGCAGGCCCGGCGGCACTTCCGCCTCCAGGCGCTCCAGGTAGGCCAGACGCCCGGTGCGCAGCAATTCGTCCACCTTCTTGGCCAGGGCCGGACCGATGTGAGGCAGGTCGGTCAGGCGTCCCGCGCGCCAGACCACCCGAATGTCCTCGGGCCAATGGCGCAGGGTCTCGGCCGCGCGGCCATAGGCGCGAATCTTGAACGCGTCGTCGCCGCGAATTTGCAGCAGCGCGGCGATGCGCTGGAAGGCTCGCGCGACCAGTTTGTTGTACACGGTCATACGACGTGCCTCCTGCTCACGAGAACGCGGGCGGCTCCAGCCATTGCAGCCAGCCGCCCCGACCGGGTTTGGGCGGCGCGGTGGGATGGTCCCAACGGCCCAGGGCCATCACCAACAGCAACAGCGCCGCGCCCCACCACTGCCGCACCGTCAGGCTTTCCCCCAACCACCAGTGGGCAAAGGCCACGGTGACCACCAACTCACCCAGGCCCAGCAGCGCGGTGTGCATGCCGCCGATGCGCTTGACGCCCATGAACAGGGTCAGCCGCGAGAGGAAGGTCACCAGCGTGAGGGCCAGGATAGGGCCGCCCACCTCGGGCCGCCACGGCCCGGGGCCGCCGCCGCTGACGGCGTAGGCCACGACCACCACCGCGCTCATGGCGCTCAGGGTGTACAGGGTCACGGTGGGCGCGGGGGCTTCGTACAGCACCCGCTGGTTCACGGGCAAATGCAGGGCATACAGGGCCGAAGCCGTCAGCATCATGGCCACGCCGGTCCAGTCCACCGGGCCGCGGCTGCCGCCCACGGTGAGCCAGTAGACCGCGGGCACGGCCAGGGCCAGGCGCAGCCAGGTCAGGCGTGAGGGACGCTGGCGGTCGAGCCAGAGCCACAGCCCCACGAAGATGGGGTACAGGGAGTACAGCAACTGGCCCAGCGCGGCGTCAATGCGCCCTAAGGCGCTGTAGTAGAACAGCGAGCCCGTGCCGTTGATGAAGCCCGCCAGCAAGCAACCCCACAGGCCCAGCCGGTGGATGTACAGCCAGTGCGGACGCTTCCAGCGCAGCAGGCCATAAAGCAACAGGGTGGCCAGCACCGTGCGCCAGGCCGCCACCCCCAGCGGCGCCATGCCCCGCACGATGGCCAGTTTGCCGAAGATGGGCGTCAGGCCCAGGAAGAACGCCGACAACAACGCGGAGCCGATGCCGACTTGCCGCCAACGGCTGCCCTTACGCGCCTCCATGAACCCCTCCACCCTTCAAGGGATGGAACTGCTCAGCGCGCCTGCTCCAACAGGCGGCGGATTTCTTCGAAGAACTCATCGCTCAAGAACTCGCCCTTGTACATCAGACGGGCCATGCGCCGCAAACGGCGCTGCTCGTCGGTGGTGAGGGTCTTGGCCGTGACCACGATGACGGGAATGTCGGCCGTGGCCGGGTGCGATTTCAACGAATCGAGCACCGCAAAGCCATCCAGGCCGGGCATCATCAGGTCGAGGATGATGAGGTCCGGCGGGTTTTGCTGTGCAATCTCCAGCGCCTGGTACCCGTCGCTGGCCTCGAGGATGGTGTAGTCGCCCAGGGACTGCAAAATGCGCCGCAGCAAGATGCGGGCCGGCTCGTGGTCGTCCACGATGAGGATGCGCGGGTAGCGCTCGGTGGCGATGGTGCTAAGCGCGGCCAGCAGGCCTTCCTGGGGCGCGCCCAAGGGCGCGGTTTCGGCCGGAGGTTCTTGCGGTCGCCGCGCCACCACCACATGGCGGGCCCAGCGTTCGCCCAAGATGTGCGACTCGATGGGCATGGTGTGGCCGCTGCAGTTGACCACCACGGTCTCGTGCAACTGGATGATGCCCTGCCGCACCATCTTGATGACCCCCGCGAAGGCCACCGCGGCCGCGGGTTCCATAGAAAGCCCTTCCATTTTGGCCAGGGTGTGCATGGCCCGAAAGGCTTCCTCATCGCTCACGGCCACGAACGCGCCGCCGTGCTCGCGCACATAATCGTGCAGCAAGGTATAGGAGCGGCCCGGGTCCCCCGTGGCCAGGGTGGTGATGTGGGTGCGCGGCCGGGGGATGGGGTCGGCCTGGGCCTTGCCTTGCTCCCAGGCCTGCACCATGGGCGAGCAGCCCTCGGCCTGCACGACGCCCAACTTGGGCATACGGTCAATGAAGCCCATGCGGTACAACTCGCGAAAGCCCTTGGCCACGCCAATGGGCCCCAGGCCGCCGCTCACGGCCTGAATGTACCAGTCGGGCGCGCGCCACGGCAGCCCGCCATAGCGCGCTTCGGGATGCTGACGGGTCAACTGCTCGCTGATTTCGAAGGCCAGGGTCTTCATGGACTCCACCGTGGGAATGGAGCGCGAACCCCGGTCAATGTACAGGCCCCGCTGCTGGGCGAACGCGGCCGCGATGCGCTTGGCCTCGTCGTACGAGGCGGTGACCTTGACCACCTGGGTGCCATAGATGGCGACCTCGCGCATCTTTTCCTGCGGCACCAGGGAGGTCAAAAAGGCCCACAGTTTGATGCCCGCGCGCGCGGCATACGCGGAATAGGCGATGGCCACATTGCCCGTCGAGGCCACCACCATCTCGGTCAGGCCGCTCTCTTGCAGCGCGGCAATGGTGACCGCGGCCTGGCGGTCTTTGAACGACGAGGTCGCGCTCTGGCGCTCGTCTTTGATGTAGAGATGCGGCAACTTGAGCATCTGGGTCAGGTGCACGGCCGGCAGCAGGGGCGTGCCCCCGGCCCCCAGGTCAATGGCCGGCGGTGCGTGGAGCACGGGCAACAGTTCGTGATAACGCCACAAGTTGAAAGGCCGGTCGGCCAACTGCCGCAGCCAGCGGTCGCGGGCCAGGTCGTAATCATATTCGGCCTGCAACCACTCGCTGCCGCACTTGGGGCACTGGGAAGTCAACGGATGGAAGGCAAAAGTATGCCCGCAATCCATGCAACGACTTTGTACACGCGAGATACTCATGGGTTTGCTCTTCCTATGCTCATCGGGCTATCCAAAATGCGAAGGAGCGGATGGCATCCCTCCGCTCCCCACCATGTGCGCGGCTCCCCAAGGCCACGGCCAACTGGCTCAGGCTTCACTGTCCTCCGCGGCCCGGCGGGCGGCCAGATAGTACAGCACGCCTTCCAGATAGCGCAAGGCGTCGTTCAAGGGGTAGGTGCACACCTTCTGCAGCGTGTGCAGCCGCTCTTCCAGGGCCGCGCCGGTCTCGGCATCCACCTGGGCGT
>WGAK01000052.1 GCA_015494815.1 Anaerolineales bacterium
CCCACGCGCCCATCGCCATCACCGAGACCGGCATCATGCGCTGGGAGCCCGGCGCGTCCGCGTTCATGCGCGACCGTCTCGAGGCCGCGGAGCGCTACGGCTTCAATTACGCGGTGTGGATGTGGTACCCCGACTGGCCGCCCTTGCGCACGCCCGACGGCGACCACGCCTTCGACTTCCGCCTGGGCGCGGAGCCCCGGCACCTCAAGGAGCAGGCCAACCCCCTGTGGGATACCTACCGCGGGCTTTGGCATCGCAACACCGTGCGCCCGTCGCTATGGGGCATGGTGCCCGAGCAGCCCCTGCCCACGCGCTGAACATCCCCCGGCCTATAGTACAATGGAGGGCCGCCGGACGCCTCGCCGGTGGCCCCAGACCCTACACCGCGAAAGGAAGCCTGCGCATGGCCCAAGATTCCCGCTTTCGCCAAGCCTGGCGCTCGCTGCGCCACGCCCTGGCCCGCCGCCCGGCCGGTGTGCTGGCCGCGGGGGTGGTGTGGACCGTGTTCGCGCCCGTGGTCTACGGCCTGTGGCGCGAAGGCCATTCCTTCCAGGCCAACATGCTCCCCGCGGGGCTGTGGGTGGCGGCCATTCTGTTCCTGCTGGGCTGGGCCCACGCGGGGCTGTACCTGCTGGCCGCGCTGGGGGTGGGCCTGCTCAACGCCATCTTCACCCATGTGGCCCACTTCTGGCGCATCGGCGATTTGCCCATTCGCATCGAGACCGCGCTGGACACCTCGCCCGGCGAGAGCCGCGAGTTTCTGCGGGTGTTCGTGCTGCAATCCAAGTTCGCCTGGGCCCTGATGGGCTATGTGGCCGTGGCCCTGGCCCTGGGCGTGCTGTTCGCCCGGGCCCGCGGCCGCGCGCCGCGCGGGCGGCGTCACTGGGCCTGGCGCGGGGCCGCACTGCTGGCCGCGCTGGCCCTGGTGCCCGTCGCCTGGGGCCGCTGGCAAGAGTACCCCGCGGTGCGCTTGGCCGTGACCACCTACCAGGTCTACACGCGCGTCAACCCCATCCTGGAGCGCAAGGACCGGGTGGCCGCGTTCCTGGCCCAGGCCCCGCCACTGGACTGCGACGCGCCTTACGACCACATCGTGTTCGTGTTGGGCGAATCGGCCAACCGCGACTTCATGAGCCTGTACGGCTATCCGCAGCCCACCACGCCCTTCCTGGACGCCCTGCCCGATAAAGTGGTGGTGCGGGCCATTTCGCCCGTCAACCAGACCATGACCTCGGTGCCCATCATCCTGACCCCGGCCACGGTGCAAAACTACGAGGTGTTCTACACCAGCCCCAGCGTGGTGGCCGACCTGCGCCGCTGCGGCTATCAGGTGTTCTGGCTGTCCAACCAACTGCGCTACAGCCCCTACACCTCCAGCGTGTCGTCCATCGCCAGCGAGGCCGATGTGGTGCGCTTCGTGCTCGACGACCTGGAAGGCGGCAAATTCGGCCAGCCCGACGAAGTGCTGCTGCGGCTGTTCGCGGCCGACGAAGTGGTGCCCGGCCGCAAACAGGCGTTCTTCATTCACCTGCTGGGCTCGCATTTCGACTGGAAGGACCGCTACCCCCCCGACAAGGCCCTCATCCCCCAGCCGCGCGACCTGCGGGAAGTATACGCCAACACCATCCACTACACCGACCAGGTGCTGGCCCAACTCTTCGCCCGCTTTCGGGAACGCAGCCAAAACCTGCTGTTCATCTACACCTCGGACCACGGCGAGTGGATTACCGCGAACGAGGGCGGGCACGCGTTCTCCCACGCCTTTCAGGACGAATACCGCATTCCCCTGGTGTTTTGGGCCACGGACCCCGCGCGATTGACGCCCATCGCCCAGGCCACGCAGGGCCGCCTGGTCAACACCGAGACCCTGGACCTGCAACTGCGCTTCTTGGTGGGCCTGCGCGGCGACCCCGGCATCTCGTACAGCACGCAAGTGCTCAGCCTGGGGCCCGGCCGCATTCGCGAGTATCTGGACCTGCCTTACCTGCTGCACCCCGACACGCCATAGCCGTGCCCCGCGGCGTTCATAGGGGGAACCGGCTCCGCCGCGGCCGGCGCGCGCCCCGACCGGAGGCATCCTCATGGACCAAACCCGCCAACGCTGGCGCTTAGTGTTTGCCAAGACCGAGGCCATGCGCTACACCGGCAACCTGGATGTGCAGCGCACCCTGGAGCGCATGTTCCGCCGGGCCGACCTGCCTCTGGCCCACTCGCGGGGCTACAACCCCCGGCCCAAACTGCACATCGCATCCGCGCTGCCTCTCGGCGTCACCGGGCGGGCCGAACTGGCGGACTTTTGGCTGGAGCGCCCCCTGGACGCAGCCGACCTGCGCGACCGTTTGCAGCGCGCCCAACCGCCGGGCCTGCAGGTCGTGGAGGTGTACCCCGTGCCGCTAAACGCGCCCGCGCTGCAGAATATCGTGCACCACGCGGTGTACGAGGCTCAGTTGCTGGAGCCCGTGCCCGACCTGGCCGAGCGGGTGCGCGCGCTGCTGGCGCAAGCCCATCTGCCGCGGCAGCGGCGGGGCAGGCCCTACGACTTGCGCCCGCTGATTCTGGCCCTGGAGGCGCAACCCGCAACGCCCCAGGCGCCCGGCCCGCGGCTGCGCATGACCTTGCTGGCCCGCCCCGGCGCTACGGGCCGCCCCGACGAGGTGCTGGACGCGTTGGGGCTGGACCCCGCGGCCGCGCGCGTCGAGCGCGTGGCCCTGCATTTGCAGACCTGAACGGCTTGTCCATTCCAACACAACGGAGGGAGCGATGCGATACCCAATCCCCTTCGCCCGGCGGCTCTTCGTCCTTGGCCTGCTGGCCTTGCTCGGTCTGACGGCCTGTGCGCGCGGCTTCGGGTTTGCACCCCCCACGGCCTCGCCTACCCCCACGGCCAGCGCGACCGCGACCCCACCGCCCACCGCGACCGCGACGGCCACGGCCACGGCCACGCCCACCATCCCCCCCACGGCCACCCTGACGCCCACGCCCTCGGCCACCCCCACGCCGACCTGGCTCACCTGGTGCGACTACGCCCATCCCCTGCTGAACGCCATCCAGGTGCAGGCCCCCTGCCGCTGGGACACCCTGGCCTGGGATTACAACAGCCACACAGAGCACGACTTTGGCGACATTCGCTGGGTGGAGCCCGCGTTCATCAGCCTGACCCTGACCGAGGGCCATGTGGAGGCGTATTGGCAGAACCGCGCCTCGGGCATGACCATCTTTGTGTCGAAAGAAATGGCGCGGCGGTACGGCCTGTCTCAATGGCATCTATCCCTGCGGAGAGTGGGGCCTCAATCGTGTGGCTATCTCAAAATATTTAAAG
>WGAK01000053.1 GCA_015494815.1 Anaerolineales bacterium
GCGGAGGTGCGTGCGGTGCTGGACCAGGCCGCGGGCCGGCCCGGCCACATCTTCAACCTGGGCCACGGCATCCTGCCCGCCACCGACCCCGACCAGGTGCGTCGGGTGGTGGACTGGGTGCACGCGGCCACGG
The DNA here is from genome assembly GCA_015494815.1 of Anaerolineales bacterium. Taxonomy (GTDB): domain Bacteria; phylum Chloroflexota; class Anaerolineae; order Anaerolineales; family DRMV01; genus JAADEN01. The sequence continues at coordinate 134 of WGAK01000053.1, forward strand.
CATCCTGACCGCGACCCGCGCCCGCAACGCGGCCCCACCCCTTTCCCACGGAGGACATCATGCCCGACCTGGCCGTTTTTCTGCTGTCGTTCGGCACGCCCGACGACCCCGAAGACACCGAGGCCATCGCCCGGTTCCTGCACAACATCCGGGGCGGACGCCCCACCCCGCCCGAACTGGTGCGCGAGGTGCAAATGCGCTACCGGCGCATCGGCGGCTCGCCCCTGAACCAGCGCGTGGCCGCCATTGCCCAGGCCTTGCAGGCCCGCCTGCAAAACCACTCGCCCGACATCCGGGTTTTCGTGGGCAACCAGTATTGGGAGCCCTACATCCGGGATGTGGCCCGCGAGATGCACGCCACCGGCTATCGCCGGTGGGTGGCCCTGCCCCTGGCGCCGCAATACTCCGCGGTCAGCGTGGCCAACTACCTGCGGGCCGTGGAGCAAGCCGCCGCGGAACTGGCACCCCGGCCCGAGGTGTATCCCGTGTCCCGCTGGGGCGACCACCCCGGCCTCATCGCGGCCTGGGCCGAGCGCGTGCAGCAGGCCCTGGCCCACCTCCCCGCGAAGGCCCAGGTCACCACGGTGTTCACCGCGCACAGCATCCCCACCCGCTTCGTGGAGCAGGGCGACCCCTATCCCGCGGAGGTGGAAGACACCGCGCGGCGGGTGGCCGAAGCCGCGGGGGTGACCACCTGGCAGGTCGCCTACCAGAGCGCGGGGGCCAGCGCGGTGCCGTGGCTGGGCCCCGATGTGCTGGATGTGTTCACCGACCTGGCCGCGCGCGGGGTGCGCCACGCGCTGGTGGTGCCCATAGGCTTCCTCACCGACCACGAGGAAGTCCTCTACGACCTGGATGTGGAACTGCGGGCCCACGCGGAACGGCTGGGCATCCACATGGTACGCGCGGCCATGCCCAACGCGCACCCCGCGCTCATCGCCGCGCTGGAAGATTTGGCGCTGCGGGCCGGGGCTGTAGCGTCGGCCTGACACCGCCTTGGGAGGCAGCATGGCCCCAGAACACATCCTCGTCATCGGCGGCGGTATGGGCGGCCTGAGCGCGGCCCATGCCCTGCTGGAACAGGCTCGCGAGCGGCAGCATCCCCTGCAGGTCACCGTGGTGGACGCGCGGCCCACCTGGGGCGGCGTGGTGCGCACGGTGGTGCAAGACGGCTTCGTGGTGGAAGGTGGCCCCGACAGCGTGCTGGCCTTCAAGCCCGCGGCCGTGCGCCTGTGGCAACACCTGGGTTTGGGGGACGCCATCTTGGGCACGGACCCGCAGCACAAAGGCGCGTTCGTGTACGCCCAGGGGCGACTGCATCCCCTGCCCGAAGGGCTCACCCTGATGATTCCCAGCCGCTTAGGGCCGCTGTTCCGCACGGGGCTGCTCTCGTGGAAGGGCAAGGTGCGGGCCGCGCTGGATGTGTGGCCCCGCCGGGTCGCCCCGCCCGACGGCGACATCTCGGTCGCGGACTTCATCGCCGGGCATCTGGGCCGTGAGGTGCTGGAGTACATCGTCGAGCCGTTGTTCGCGGGCATCTACGCGGGCGACGCGCGGCGGCTGAGCGTGGCCGCGACCTACCCGCAGTTGCTGGACCTGGAGCGCCGCTACGGCAGCCTGCTGTGGGGGCTGCTGGCCATGCGCCGCGCCCGCCGGGGGGCGCGACCGACTGCGGGCACGCGCGCGGCCTTCGTCACCCTGCGCCGCGGGCTGCAGCAAGGCGTGGACGCGCTGGTGCAGCATCTGCGTCGCCTGGGCGCGCGTCTGGTGGCCGGGGCCGCGGTGCACGACCTGACCCCGCGCAAGGCCGGGGGCTGGCGGGCCCACACCGCGCAGGGGCCCCTCGAGGCCGACGCGGTGGTGCTGGCCCTGCCCGCCTGGCAGGCCGCGCGACTGGTCGAAGCCTGGGACCCCGACCTGGCCGACGCGCTGGCGGCCATTCCCTACGCGTCCACGGCCACCGTCAGCCTGGCCTACCGCGCTGCGGATGTCGCGCATCCCATGCCGGGCTATGGCTTCGTGGTGCCGCGGGTGGAAGCACGGCCATTGCTGGCGGGCACCTGGACCACGCGTAAATTCCCCCATCGCTCGCCCCAGGGCTTCGTGCTCATGCGGCTGTTTCTGGGCCGGGCCGGCGCGGATGCCATCGCCCAGGCGGAGGACGAGGAAGTGCTGGCCGTGGCCCGCGAGCAACTGGCCGACATCATGGGCCTGCGGGCGCAGCCTGCGCGCGCCTGGGTCTTCCGCTGGCAGCGGGTGCTGCCGCAATACGAAGTCGGCCACAGGCAGCGGGTGGCCGCGATTCAGCAGCGCGCGGCCGCGCACCCGGGCCTGCACATGCTGAGCAACGCGTGGGACGGCGTGGGCATCCCCGACCGCATCGCGGCCGCGGAGCGGTTGGCCGCGCGGCTGTAACCCAACGAGAAGGGCCGACCGGTGGCGAAGCCGGTCGGCCCCGGCCTTCATCCGGCCGTGTGGCCCTGCACCCAGGCCTCCTCGGCCTGCAACTCGCGCACGCGGGCGGGCTGCACCTTGCGGTACACCTCGTGGGGGGCGCGGCGCTGGCCGTCCACGGTGAGCAGGCGCTCCACGCTCAGGCCGAACAGGCGGGCGTTCTCCTCAAGATAGGGCAGGATGGTCTGCCAGTCCGCATCGCTCAGTTCGGCGAACTCGCCGCCGTTGAGTTGGCCTTCCTGCACCTTGCGGTGCGGGTCGCGCAGGTAAATCGCGCCGCCGGAAGCCAGCGAGAACAGGTTGCCGCCGGGGTAGGGGGTCTCCAAGGGCACCCATTGGCCGTCGGCGTCCACGGTCAGGCCGTTGAGGATGACGAACCCGCCGCCGTCCAGCGGGTCGCCGGCCATGAAGGACTCGGCTAGGTAGTCCAGCACCGTGCCGTTGATGACCACCCGCGGCCGCCCCACGGCGTTAATCATCGGCCGCCCGGCCGCGTTGCCCAGCACATACATCTCACCGCCCTTGGCCGCGTAGCCGAAGGTCTGCCCCACATCGCCGTACACCACCAACTTGCCCCGCTTGGTGATTTGCGCCAACTGGTCCTGACCGTTGTTGTGGACATAAATCTCCATGCCGTCCATGCCCGACCCCAGATAGTCGCCGGGGGAGCCGTAGACATCGATGCGCACACCGTCGGTCTCAGGCCCGAAGCCGTTGCCGATGAACCGCTGGCCCCGGGTGTGGGCCACGATGAAGCGCCGGAACCCGGCCTTGTAGAGGGCCACCAGGAAGAGGGCGAGGGAATCGGGGCCTTCGGCGGGGAACCCGCGAGCGTCCACCAGGGCGATCTGGTCGGGGCCGGCCGGGCCCTGGGGGACGTCGCCGTGCCCAAAGGGGCGGAACCGGCCCGGGGGGCTTTCCTGAATCCGCTCAAAGAGCACGGCCAAGGCCTTTTCCAGCAACGCCCGCACGCTGCTGCGCCGCATCTCGCCGGTGGAGGTGGGCACATCGAGCAGGGCGGTCAGGGCCTCCAGGACGGTCAGGCGCTTTTCGTCGTCGGTGGCGCTTTCCAGCAGGCGGGCCAGGTGGTGGTTCAGGGTGGCGTAATCCCAGGCGGGCAGGCGCTCGCGGAACCAGGCCGCGTCGGCCGGCACCGGGCCGCCGCCGTTGGCCGAGAACGCCGCGCCGTTGAGCCGGTAGGCCGGGCGGTGCACATCGCCCAATGCCACCGGGCGGCCGAACTTGTCGGTCACGGCGAAGTCGGCGGGGGCGCCGTGGGGGCCTTTGGGCGTGACGGTGAAGAGGAACGCGCCGCCGTCGGTGTGGCTGCCGCCGCGGGCGTTCCAGTAGCGGTCGGCGCGGGGCCAGAAGCGGCTATCTTCGGCGGCCAGGCTTTCGAGGGCCGCGTCAATGCCCTGCTTCTCCGAGGCGGCGAAGCCGATGGTCGCGCCGTCGTGGCCCACCTGCACGGCGAACACCTGCGGGCGCAACATGCTGGTATCGGTGATGCCGATGAGGCGGTAGCGGCGCTGGCCCTCCTCGCGCACCGACTGGGCGATGAGGAAGAACCATGGGCCATCGGGCGAGCCGTGGATGTGGGTGGCCTGAATCATGCGGTAGAGGCGCTGTTTTTCGGGCGGCAGGGCGGCGAAGTCCCACTCGGTGGTGGGCGCCAGGGCTTCGATGACATATTCCAGGGGATAGCCGTAGGTGCGGTGCAGCAAGTCGAAGACCAGCACCGAGACCTCGGTGTCGGTGAGGAACAGGGGGTGGATGTTGCGCTGGGCCAGGTATTCCACAATCGAGGCGTAGTTGGCGAAGTCGCCGTTGTGCACCAGAGCCTCGTTGAGGCCCACGAAGGGGTGCGCGCCGCCGGGGTGCCACACGCGGCCCTTGGTGGGGTAGCGGTGGTGGCCGATCCACACATGGGCGGTCAGGTCTTCCAGTTGGTAGTAGGGCACCACATCGTCGCCGTAGCCCACCATCTTGAGCACCAGCAGGTCCTTGCCGTGGGAGAGCACGAAGGCTTGCTTGTCGCCCGTGGAGGCGTAGAAGGCACGGTTGAGGCGGTAGGAGTGCTGATAGACGAACTCGTCGGCCACGGCCTCGGCGGGCAGGTCGGCCAGGCCCTTCTCCTCGGCGAAGCGGGTGAGGGCGTCGGCCTTGGGCCGCACGAAGTACAGCAC
>WGAK01000054.1 GCA_015494815.1 Anaerolineales bacterium
GGAAATACGGCGGGGCTTGAGGACGACCTGGCTGTCCTTATCCACGGCGACGACGACGGCATAGTGCTTGTGGATATCGAAGGCGACAAAGCGGGTTGAAGTTGAAGGAGACATAGGCTATACTCCAGAGTAGGAAATGGGAGGGGCGTGGATTTTTGGGCCTGGAGGATACACACGGATACGGGCTCGCAGCCCAGACGAAAGTCCACCGGGCGGCCAAGTAACCAGACGGGATGGCGGGGAGCAAGTCCCCGTCCCCATAGGCGAAGCGGGCCTGCCCAGATGCTCCAGCCCCGGCGGCATCCCCGGTGGAAGGGTCCGATACCGAAAGGATACCACCGCCACGCCCCACCCGTTACATTTTAGTAACCCCGCGTTCAGCGGACGCGGCTTGGCCGCGCGCGAACGTGGGCAGATTTTCGGGCGAAAGTCATGCGCCAACCAGGGCCTGGGACAGCGACGCCGCGCCGCTGAGCCCCAATGTCAGTCCGTGGCCTCGCGAACGAGGAGCATCGCCGTGTAGGCTACAACCGCCGAGGCCGCGGGAGCAGGCAAACAAAACGCTCCGGCGAGCACACCGGAGCGTTTTTTATACCTGGGCCCTCAAGGGCTCATCGGCCCAGCAGGATATCCAGGTGAATCTCGATGTCGGCCTGCCAGTCTTCTTCTTCAAGGTCCTCGACCATGTCATCGAGGGTCTTCACCAGGCCCTCACCGGCGCCGGCTTCCTGCGCGGCCTGCAAAGCGGCCTGGAGGTGCGTTTCTACGCCGGCTTTATCGCCCGCTTTGAGGGCGTCGTAAGCCATCTCCAGGTGTGAACGAACCGCGTCGGGGATGACCGTCGCCGTGTCGGCCAGGGTTAGACTGTTGAGGTATTTGGCCAGCAGTTCGAGGTCGGCGTCGCTGACGGTGTTTTGGTCGAAGGCGGGCATTTCGCCCTCGGGCGCACCGTTGCGCACCTGAGCGATGATGCTCTGCACAGGCAAACCGACGATGATGGGGCCCTGGTTACCTTCATATTCGGCGCCGTGGCAGGCGAAACAACCCAACTGGGTGTAGAGTTGCTGGGCACGAGCCACCTCGTCCGAGGGCAACTGGCTGGCCTGCTGTTCCAGGTAGCGCTCGATGTCCTCGGCCACCTCATCAAGGTCGCCCTTCTCCACATCCTCCAGCAGTTCGTTGACGAAGGCCTTGTCCGCATCCGACTGCGCGACCTCCAAGGCCTCGGTCAGTTCCTCCTTGGCCTTGTCGGCATCACCCGCCTTGGCCGCATCCATGGCCTTGTCCAACAACTCCGCCAAGGTCGGCGCACTCTCGGTGCCCAGATAGCGGGCAATGTCCTCGACGACTTCGTCAAGGTCGCCCTTCTCCACATCCTCCAGCAGTTCGTTGACGAAGGCCTTGTCTGCATCCGACTGCGCGACCTCCAGCGCCTCGGTCAGTTCCTCCTTGGCCTTGTCGGCATCACCCGCCTTGGCCGCATCCATGGCCTTGTCCAACAACTCCGCCAAGGTCGGCGCACTCTCCGTGCCCAGATAGCGGGCAATGTCCTCAACGACCTCATCAAGGTCGCCCTTCTCCACATCCTCCAGCAGTTCGTTGACGAAGGCCTTGTCCGCATCCGACTGCGCGGCATCCAGAGCAGTCTGAAGCGCCTTCTGAGCGGCCTGAGCGTCGCCCGCCTTGGCGGCTTCCATGGCCTTGGTTAAGGCCTCGCTGTAGCCCATCTGCTCCGCGGGCACCGCCGACGGCGTGGGGGTCGCTTGCTTGCAAGCGCTCAGCCCCACCGCCAACACCAGGGCAAGCACCAATGCCACAACCAAAGTGCGTTTCTTCAACATAAGACCATTCTCCTCGGTGGCGAAAGTCGAAATCCCTGCTCCAGGGAGGTTCATTTGTACTCTATCACGCCTTATGTGCGATATCCATTTCACGAGGGTCTGAAACACGCTACGGTTGTGTCAAAAAACTGTGCACCCCATTTAGGGGACTTCTGCCGGGCGGGCTGTGCGCTATACTTGGTCATAGAGGCAACCCTTTTTCGAGGTTAAGGCCATGTGGCGCAATCTGATGCTCATTCTGCAGGGTACGATGGAACGCAAGAAGCCCGAACATTTGGAGGGCGTCGTGCGGCTGATGCGGCACCTGGAGTGGGCCCTGCCCTTGATGCTTTCCTTCATGGCTACCGCGGTAGAACTGCTGGAGCATCGCCTGGACAAGCAAGAACCCTGGACGGAGTCTTATTTTCTCGGCGAATTGGCCATCTTTGCCCTTGTCGGCCCGGTGCTGGTCTTTCTCGTGCTGGTGTTCACCACCCGCATTTTGCAATACTGGCAGCAGGCGATTCTGGAATTGCGGGAACTCAACCAGGAACTGGAAGACAAAGTGGCCGCCCGGACGCAGGAACTGGCCGAGAAGAACAAAGCCCTGGCCCGGGCCAACGCCGAATTGCGCGAACTGGACCAGTTGAAATCCGATTTCATCGCCCTGGTCTCCCACGAACTCATCACCCCGCTCACGACGATTAACGGGGGCCTGGAACTGTTGCTGTCCAGCCCTGGGGAGGTCCCGCCCACCGTGCAACACCGGCTGACCCTCCTGGCTCGCGAAACCAACCGCCTGACCCAACTGGTGCGGCGCATCCTGGAGGTCTCTCGCCTGGAAGCGGGGAAACTCAAACTGACCTTTGGTCCGGTGGCCCCGCGGCCCTTGTTGACTCGCGTGGCCGCCGCGCTGGATGCTCCCCAGCATCCCGTGCAGATGCACTTTGAAGGCCCCACCCCGCTTCTCTGGGGCGATGAACTTTATCTCGAAGAAATCCTGCGCAACCTTCTCCGCAACGCCCAGCAACACACCCCACCGCACACCCCCATCCAGGTGGCCGTCTTCCATCGGGAAGAAGAGGGCGCTCTGGAAATCACCATTACCGACTGGGGCCCGGGCATTCCTCCCGAGGTCCAGAAACACATCTTCAGCGCCTTCTACCAGGTTGTTCAGGGTGAACAGCGTCAGGCTTCGGGGTGGGGGTTGGGGCTCTACCTGGCCCGACGCCTGGCCGAATTGCACAACGGCCGACTATGGGTCGAAAGTCCGGTCTTTCCCGATGCCGAGCGTCCCGGCACGCGCTTTCACCTGGTGCTTCCCGTCCTCAACGAGGAAGAACCTTTTGAGGAGGAAACGCGCCATGTCGCGCCTGCTAATCGTTGACGATGATGCCTCGCTGGTTGAATTATTGGAGAGTTATTTTGCCACCCAGGGATTCGAGGTCGTCACGGCCAGCAACGGCAAAGAAGGGCTACGGCGTTTCTATGAAAGCCGCCCCGACCTGGTCATTCTGGATGTCACCATGCCCCACATGGACGGTTGGGAGACCCTGCGGCGGCTGCGCGACCTTTCCGATGTGCCGGTTATCATGCTCACCGTGCGCAATGAAGAAACCGATGTGCTGCGCGGCTTCACGCTGGGGGCCGATGATTATGTGACGAAGCCGTTTTCCTTTGCCGAGTTGGCTGCCCGGGTGAGGGCTGTACTCAGCCGCGCCGGGCCGCGCAATGGCCCTCATCAAGACATCCTCACCGCCGGCGACCTGCAGGTCAACCTGACCAGCCAGCGCGTCACCCGCAACGGCCAACCCATCGCCCTGACGCCCACCGAATTCAAATTGCTCGTCACGCTCATGAAGGCCCCGGGGCGGGTGTTCTCCCCCGAAGAAATTGTACACCAGGTCTGGGGGCCCCAATATGTGGACGAAGTAGGGTACGTGCGGCGTTACATCTGGTTTCTGCGGAAGAAGATTGAACCCGACCCCGTCCACCCCCTCTACATCCGCAACGCTCGCGGCTTCGGTTATTATTTTCAGGCTCAAGACGCAGAAGAAAGCACAACCGGCCCCGGCGAGACCTCCTGAGGCCGGCCATTTCGTATCTTTGCCTCCCCCGTGGGGCAAGCACAGGGGGAACCGGCCAGACACAAACCCCGGCCGAACGGCCGGAGGGCGCCCCGCGCCCTTGACATATCCCGCGGGGCCGGGTATAACAACGGCCATGATGAACGCTTCCTTCTCGCGCGTGCGTCGCCCTCGTCGTCCGAACCGCCCCCAGCCGGGGTTGGGCGGGCGATGCGGCGCGTGACCGACGGCCGATAAGCGCATCCAGGCCCTTCCCCGGAAGGGCCTTTTTCTTTGCCCGCACCGATATCCCCCACCCGAAGGAGCGCCCCATGTCCCCCGCAAAACCTACCCTCAAGAAGGTCGTATTGGCCTATTCCGGCGGTCTCGATACTTCCATCATCGTGCCCTGGCTCAAGGAAAACTACGGCTGCGAAGTGGTGGCCTTCACCGCAGACCTGGGCCAGGGGGAGGAACTGGACGGCCTGGAAGAGAAGGCCCTGGCCAGCGGCGCCAGCCAGTTCGTCCTCAAAGACCTGCGCGAAGAGTTCGCGTCGGACTACCTCTTCCGCCTGCTGCGCAGCGGCGCGGTGTACGAGCGCAAATACCTGCTGGGCACGGCCATCGCCCGCCCCCTCATCGCCAAATACCAGGTGGACATCGCCCACCAGGTGGGCGCGGACGCGGTGGCCCACGGCGCCACGGGCAAAGGCAACGACCAGGTGCGCTTCGAACTCACCTACATGGCCCTGGACCCCCGGCTCAAGGTCATCGCGCCCTGGCGCGAATGGCACATCCGCTCCCGCCTGGACGCGCTGGAATACGCCCGGGCCAAGGGCGTGCCGGTGACCGCCACCGAGAAAACCATCTACAGCCGCGACAGCAACCTGTGGCACCTCTCCCACGAGGGCGGCCCCTTGGAGGACCCGTGGCACGAGCCCGACGAGTCGGTCTGGCTGCGCACGGTGTCGCCGCTGAACGCGCCCGACGAGCCCGAATATGTGGAAATCGAGTTCGAGAGCGGCACCCCCGTGGCCGTGAACGGCCGACGCCTGAGCCCGGCCAAACTGGTCGAGTACCTCAACGCCTTGGGCAGCGCCCACGGCATTGGCCGGGTGGACATGGTGGAAAACCGCCTGGTGGGCATGAAGTCGCGCGGGCTGTACGAGACCCCCGGCGGCACCATCCTGGCCGTGGCCCACAAGGAGTTGGAATCCCTGGTGCTGGACCACGCGACCATGCACTTCAAGGACATGGTGGCCCTCAAATACGCGGAGTTGGTCTACCAGGGCCTGTGGTTCAGCCCTCTGCGGGAGGCCCTGGACGCGTTCATTGACAACACCCAGGGCCCGGTGACCGGCGTGGTGCGGCTCAAACTGTACAAGGGCAACATCATCCCCGCCGGGCGCCAAAGCCCCTTCAGCCTCTATCGAGAGGACTTTGCCACCTTTGGCTACGACGATGTGTACGACCAGTCCGACGCGCAGGGCTTCATCCGGCTGTTCGGCCTGCCCCTCAAGGTGCGGGCCCTGAACCAACTGCCCGTGGCCGGGCTCGACATGCCCAAGCCCGACTACTCGCGCTTCAAGCGCGATTGAGGGCGGATGGGCGAATGAGCGAATCTGCGAATGAACGAATCTGCGGACTTGCGGATGGTGCGTGATGAGTGAAGAACAACAACGGCCAGCCGCCGGCGGCCAACCACCGACCTCCAACCACCAACCTCCAGCCGCCGGGCGTCAATCCCCGACCTCCCACACCCTGTGGGGCGGACGCTTTCAGAGTGGCCCCGACCCCCGCTTCTGGGCCCTGAACGCGTCGCTGGCGGTAGACCAACGCTTAGCCCTGCACGATGTGCGCGGCACTGCGGCCTGGGTGCGGGCCATCGCGGACGCGGGCGTGCTCACCCCTGCCGAACGGGACGCGCTGCTGCGCGGCCTGGACGCCATCGCGGACGAGTTCCGCCGCGGCGCGTTTGCGTTCGCGCCCACCGACGAGGACATCCACACGGCCATCGAGCGCCGACTCAAGGAGTTGGTGGGCGAGCCCGCGCTGAAGGTGCACACGGGCCGCAGCCGCAACGACCAGGTGGTCACCGCGTTCCGCCTGTGGCTGCGCGACGCGGTGGACGACCTGGACGCCCTGGTGCGCGACGTGCAGGCCGCGCTGGTGGCCCGGGCCGAGGCCGACCTGGAGGTCTTGGCCCCTGGCTATACGCACTTGCAGCAGGCCCAGCCCATCCTGCTCAGCCATTGGTGGCTGGCCCACTTCTGGCCCCTGCAGCGCGACCGGCAACGCCTGGCCCAACTGCGCGCCCGTCTGAACGTGCTGCCCTTAGGCTCCGGCGCGCTGGCCGGCACCACCGTGCCCGTGGACCGGCAGGCCCTGGCCCACGCCCTGGGCTTCGACGCCATCTCGCCCAACAGTTGGGACGCGGTCTCCAGCCGGGATTTCGCGGCCGAGTTCCTCTTTTGGGCCGCGCTGCTGGGCGTGCACCTCAGCCGCCTGGCCGAAGGGCTCATCCTCTTCGCCAGCCGCGAGTTCGGCTTCGTCACCCTGCACGACGCCTTCAGCAGCGGCTCGAGCCTGATGCCCCAGAAGAAGAATCCCGACGGCTTCGAGTTGGCCCGGGGCAAGAGCGGCGCCTGGGTGGGCGCGCTCACCGGCCTGCTGACCACCCTCAAGGCCCTGCCCTCGGCCTACGACAAGGACCTGCAAGAAGACAAGGCCCCGGTGTTTCGGGTGTACGACGACCTGCGGGCCTTGCTGCCCGTGCTGGCGGCCAGCCTGCGCACGCTGCGAGTGCACGCGGACCGCGCGGCCGCGGCCCTGGACCCCGCTACCCTGGCCACGGACCTGGCCGACTACCTGGTGGCCAAGGGCATCCCCTTCCGCGAGGCCCATCACATCGTGGGCCAGGTGGTGCAGCAGGCCCTGGCCCGCGGGGTGCCCATCACCCGGTGGACGGTGGACGATTTTCGGGCCGTGCACCCGGCCTTCGACGCGGATGTGCACCAGGCTCTGGACCCCTGGGCCGCGGTGGCCCGGCGCGATGTACCCGGCGGCACCGCGCCCCAACGGGTGCGCGAGCAGTTGGAACAGGCCCGCCAGGCCCTGCAAGCCCGGCCGTAACTTCGTTTATCCCCCAACCAAGGAGGTTTTGCCATGTTGACCGTGACCTGCCCCGAATGTGGTGCCGAATTCGACCTGGAGCCCGGCACCGAAGTCAACGAAATCGTGGTGTGCCCCGACTGCGGCGTGGACCTGGAGGTGGTCTCGCTGGACCCGCCGCAGGTGGAACTGGCGCCCATGGAAGAGGAAGACTGGGGCGAATGAGTCGCGCAACGGCTGCGGGCGGCCGGCGCGCCGTCCGCAGCCCCTTTCTCCCCCAAGGAGGCCCCCCATGAACCGTCGGCCCCGCATTGGCGTGATGTATTCCCGGGTGCGCGTGGAGGAAAAGTGGATTTTCGCGGCCCTGGAGCAGCGCGGCGTGGACTACGAGCGCCTGCACGATGGCAAAATCTTCTTCGACCTGGACGACCCGCAGCCCTGGCAGCGCTTCGACGCGATTTTGGCCCGCAACATCAGTTACACCCGGGGCCTGTACGCGCTGCGGGTGCTCAACGGCTGGGGCATTCCCACGGTGAACACCGCGCGGGTGGCCGAAATCTGCGGCGACAAACTGAGCACCAGCGCGGCCCTGGCCGAGCACGGCGTTCCTCAGCCGCGCACACTGGTGGCCTTCACCCCGCAGGCCGCCCTGGACGCGATGGAGCAACTGGGCTACCCCGTGGTGCTCAAACCCGTGGTGGGCTCGTGGGGCCGACTGCTGGCCAAAATCAACGACCGCGACGCGGCCGAGGCCATTTTGGAGCATCGGGCCATGCTGGGCTCGGTGCAGCATTCGGTGTTCTACATTCAGGAATACATCCCCAAGCCCGACCGCGATATCCGGGTGCTGGTCATCGGCGATGAGCCCATCGCGGCCATCTACCGCCGCTCGCCGCACTGGATTACCAACACCGCGCGCGGCGGCCAGGGCGAGGTGTGCCCCCTCACCGACGAATTGGTGGACATCGTGCAGCGGGCCGTGCGGGCGGTGGGCCGGGGCGTGCTGGCCGTGGATATTCTGGAGCACCCTCAGCGGGGCTATCTGGTGAACGAAATCAACCACACCATGGAGTTCCACACCGCACAACCCACCACAGGCGTGGACATCGCGGGCCGCATCGTGGATTATGTGGTGGAACAGGCGCGTGCGGCCATGCAGCGCCGCGGGGAAACCACGGCTACTCGCGCGCCCGCGACATATTGACCCGCCAGCCCCCGTGACGCAGGGCCAAAGCGCAGTTTTGGCCCCAAGCGGCTTCAAGACAACGCCACGGGCCCGGTCGTGACGACCGGGCCCGTTCGCGCGCGGTGTTTCGAGGTTACCGCCTACTCGTCGTAGACATCCACCAGCACGGCCTGCACCACCACGCGCCAGCGGTAATCGCCAACCTGGTCGTCGTAACCCTGGCAGGTGAACAGCGTCACCCACGGGTAGCCTTCCACCGGCGCCTGGAAGGGCAGCGTGCTGTAGCGGTCGGTGCGGAAGGCCTCACGCACCTCGTACACATACACCCGACCCTGGAAGTGGATGAGGATGCGGTCGCCCCAGCGCAGGTTGTCCAGGCCGTAGAAGGGGCCGGGCAGGCCGTCGGCCTGGTAGACATGGGCCGTGATGACCGAGTTGCCCTCCCAGGTCGGGAACGCGGTGCCTTCCAGATAGCCGGCCTCGCGACCCAGCCAGGTCAGGTCCCAGCCCTGGGCCGTGCGCGGGATGCCGATGATGGGCAGGCGGATGCCCAGCCGCGGGATTTCCAGCCACAGGTCGCCCAAGTCGGTGTAGGTGTAGTCCGCCGGCATGTCGGGCAGCGGCGTGACCACGCCCGGCGCGAAGCCCGTGGCCGGCAGCACCCACTGTACGCCCACGCTCGCGGCGGTCACATAGCCGCTGTCGGGCGGGTCGTAGGCCCGTTCGTGGGCCAGTTCGTTGTACGGCGACAGGGCATACGCGGTGTCACAGTCGTCGCACGGCAGGCTGGTCCAGCCGACGAACACCGTGTTCTCGACCTCGACGCCGTCGGGCACGTTCAGGTCGGCCATGAACTGGATGACCGTGGTGCTGCCCTGCGGATACGAAGCCCACGAGGCCTCGATGGTGCGCGTGATGGGGTCGTAGGTCAGGCTGTCGGGGGCCACGCCCGAGACCGTGGTCAGCGTGCCGTCAATGTACAGCAGTTCTTCAGGCAACGCATCCCACAGGTAGACATCGAAGGCGTCGGCGTCGCTGGTGCCCGCATGCGTCACGGTGATGGTGAAGACGATGGACTCGTCGGGCATGGCGACGGTGGGGTCGGCCTCCTTGGTGATGATGAGTTCGGGCTCCACCACGACGACCGGGTCCGCGGAAGCGTCCGCGCTACCCGCATCCCAGGTCCAGGTAGCCTGGTTGGCTAAGGTCTGGCCGCGAGTGTTGTCCGCGCTGTCCAGCACCACGGCCCGGTAGCGCACGGTGATGGTCGCGTCGTCGGTGCCGCTGTTGGTCACCGAGCCGAAGGTCCAGGTGACCTGGCGGCCCTGGTCCACCGCTGCGGTGCTGCCCGCGGGGTATTCGGCCACCGCCGGGTTGCTGCAGATGTCGCTCCAGGTGCCCGCGCTGGCCGTCAGGCTTCCGGTCACGGTGATGCTGTCGCAGGCCACGAAGGCCAGGCCCTGGTCCAGCACATCCGTCAGGGTCAGGTTGTTCACCGTCCCCGGGCTGAGGGTCAGGGTGACCTCATAGGTTACGACTTCGCCGATGGCCACATCGGTGCCGGTGGTGAAGGTCTGGTCCGTGGCCACCAGGGTCTTGGTAGCCAGGCCGTTGACCTGGCGGAAGCCGAAGTCGAAGGTCAGGTCGGTGCGGCCGTCCTCGTAGCCGGGCACCAGCGCGGGGTCGGTCTGCGTGCTGGCGTCTTCGTTGCCGGTCTCCCCCGTGGTCCAGTTGTTCGCGGCCAGGTCGGTCAGGCCGGGCACGGTGAAGACCGGGATTTCGGCCGGGGACCCCAGACCGCCGGGCTGGGTCGCGTCGCTATCCTGGTCGTCGGCCACGAAGTCGGGCACCACCACCTGGTTCAGGCCCGCGGGCAGGGTGGTGATGCGCAACTGGCCTTGCGTATCGGGCGTGAGGCCGCAGAAGGTGTAGCGACCCTGCCCGTCGGTGGTGGTGGTCACGGTGACATCGTCCGCGGTACCCAGGGTGCCGTCCGGCCCAGGCGTGGTCAGTTCCACGGTGATGTTCTCCAGCGGCTGGTCGCTGGCGTCCTGGGCGTTGACCGCGGTGCTGGCGGTGTCGTCCCACACATAGTTGCCCACGCAGGCCAGCGGGGTCCAGTAGTCCTCCACCTCGCCGTCGCCAGCCACGCCGCCCCAATCGCTGGCGGTCAGGCTGTCGGTGGTCAGGCGGAAGCGCATGTGCACCTCACCGCCCTGGAAGGTCGCGCCCGCGGGCACGGTGAAGCAGTATTGCTGGCCGCTCACACCGCCGTTGGGGATGGTGACCGAGCCGGCCGCGAAGTCACCGGTGTCCACCAACTCGCCCGCGTCGAAGGCGTCATCGCCGTTCCAGTCGAACCAGGCGTACAGGTACGCGTCGCCACCGGTGGCGTTGACGGCGTCCACCTGCACGCAAGCCTGCGCGCCGGGCAGCAGCGGGGTGATGAGTTGCACGCCGTCTTCGTCGTCATTGGGCGTGCCGCAGGTGCCCACGGTCACGGTGCCCGCGGTGGCGTCGTCGCCGTCATTCAGCACCCCCGCGTCGGGGTCGGGCGCGGCGTCGGTCTCGCCGTCCACGCAGGCGCCCAGGTACAGGCCGGCGTTGAGTTGATGCTTGGGCCCGCCGCTGGCGTCAAGGGTGGTGAAGGAGTCGGGCGCATCGCCGAAGTCATAGGTCAACTGCCCGGCCACCAGGTAGTCTTCCACCTCACCGCTGCCCAAGGCGCCGTCGGGCCCGGGGATGCTCTCGTTGGCAATGCGGAAGCGCACGCCCACCTGCGCGGCCACGCTCAGCGGCGCGGTGACGGTGAAGGGGCAAGCCGTGGTCGCGTCCGCGTTGTTCAGCACCTGCTCGCCGGGGTCGGCGAAGTCGCCGTCGCCGTTCCAATCAATCCAGGCGCTGAGGTTGGTCGTACCCGAAGTGGCGTTGCTCACCGTGCAGGTGATGGTGTAGGTGTGACCGGCCACGAAGGTCGCGGGCAGGGTCACGCCGTCTTCGTCGTCGGTGTTGGCGTTGTCGTCACCCAGGGCCGCGGCGTCGGGTTGACCGTCGGTCTCGGCATCCACCGCGCTGCCCAGGATGGGGTTGTTCGTGGGCAGGATGGTGTGCCGCGGGCCGCCGTCGGCCAGGGTGGTGTTGTAGGGCGCGGGCAGGTCGCCGAAGTCATAGGCCGCGAAGCCGAAGTCC